>PNAT01000033.1 GCA_003169675.1 Acidimicrobiaceae bacterium | reverse complement strand
GTATTATACGAAGCTCATTAGGTAGGCAATGACAATCCACGTCTGCTCGACCAGGAAAGCTGCCCCGATCAGGCGATGGGTGTGAAGGTAGAAGCGAAGACTTGCCACGGCAAAAAGCGCCGCGCCCCCGGCACCGATGAGATTGGCCAAAATCCTGACGAGGCGCTGAGTTCGGGGCGACAGGAGATCGGGATTCAGCCAACGTTGTCGCCGCGACCGAGGTGGTTTCGGACGGCTTATCGATTGGCGGGAGGAATCTGGGGACGAGTCACCAGCCAGCCCCAACACGGCAACGGGAAAAGCCTCGCTGGTCAACCGGGTGGTCCTGTGTTGATCAACCCGAGGTGTCGCTCCGCCAATGCATCGACGCTGAATCGCCCGGCGCCGAACACCACGATGACCAGTGAGAGGACGGCGAGTGCGATATTCAGCTCGTAGCCCGGGGTCAGGGACTCTGAGTTGATCCCATTGACCCAGGTGACGGTGATCATCGCCATCACCATGTCCCCGAACAGAGCGAGTCCGGCCAGGCGCGAACCCAGGCCCAGGGCAAGGGCGATCGCCCCGCCGAGCTCGGTCACGCCACCCAGGACCGCAAAGAACCCGCCCGGATGCAAGTGCGCCGTATTCGACATGAATAGCGCTTCCCTGTGTATTCCCGGTCCGTTGAACCACCCGAACAGCTTCCCGCCCCCGTAGTAGGTGAAGATCCAGGCCAGCGCGATGCGAACGGCGCCCAGGGCCAGGTCAGCGGGAAGGTCAATGTTGCGGGTACCGAGCAGGGCTGCCAATAGGACACGCACGCGTCCGGTTGGTTGCGGGGTCGTCTCCATCAGTCCATCATGCTGTGGTTGGCCGCGCCCTGGGTGGTGAGTGCCATTGGATCGACCATCGTGTCCGGGGGTTGTTCCCTTGGTCCTGTTGGCCGACGGGTCGCTCTCCACATTGGAGGGCTCATCTGGTCGTTCATTGGACGGAATGGTGCCATGAGCTGTGCCGCGAGGACAGATAGATGATGTGGTCGCACCCCCGCCTGTTCTACGACCAGCGGTCGACCGGGCAACCCGGTGTCGGTCCTGATTGTCTCCGGTGTCGGGAATACCGCTCGGTGGAACATCTGGTCCCAGATCGTCAAAGCGAAGCCCACGTTGACGTCCTGCGGTCCGTCCACCTTGTGGTGGATCCGGTGGTAGTTCGGACTGACAAAGATCCGTTCGAGAGGTCCGAAGCCCAGATTGGTATTCGAATGTGCGAATGCGACGATTCCGCCATAAATCACCAGAAGCGTTGTGGGCAGCGCGCCGTTGGCCAGGAGCACGATTCCCGGGATCAACGCAATGAGGTAGGACACGTGAATGAGCGGGTGCGTCCGAAAGACAGTCAGCACGCTCATGTCCTCCTGCGAGTGGTGAAGTTCATGGAACCGCCACAGCACTCTGACCCGGTGATTGGCCAGATGGGCCAACCAATTCATCCCGTCCATAGCTACGTAGATCACCGCAATTGCAGCCCATCGTGGGACCACACCGATACGTGCCAACACGAGCCAGGGCAGCGACCGGTGGAGCACTTCCGAAAAAGAGATCGTTAGCGCGACCACGAGTGGAACGACGAGCGCGGCGTTCAACAACGTATAAAGGAGATCCTGGCGGTGGCCGCGAGCAACGAGCGGCCGCCGTTGGGCCGGTCGCAGGCGCTCCACAATGAGGAAAACCCCAATGATGACAAGAGTAAGCGGACCGACCAGGACCACCCGAAGAGTCGTCATGGCAGCGAAGAAGTTTGCCCCTCCCCAACGATTCGACCATCCGATTCCAATGAGGATGGCGGCTACCGCGGCAATCGAGCACGCGGGAAGGTACACACGCGACGACAGGGCAACCTTAGGTTTTTCAGCCACCCGGCTTCTTTGGCCGGACGGTGGCGGAGCAAGTGTGCGATCAGGCACAACAACTAAGGAAGATATGACCATTGCCCGATCGCAATCTTCGGCACTAGCACTAGAACGAAGCTCCCCCCGTACCGGCGTTGGACCCACCGGAGCCGGAGCCGGAGCTTGAACTCGGCTTGGCCGGTTTGATTGTGACGACAACAGACCACTTGCCCCATTTGTTGGTCACATTTCCGAGCACCTGTTTGGAGGTTTTATCCTTGAAGAAGAAGTAGAGAGCCTTGCCCGAATACGTCACTTGGAGGGCGCCGCCAGCTCGCGCCACCGTGCCGAGTGCGGAAGTGTTCACACCATTCCCAGCCAACGCGGTGAGGGTGCCTTCTGGCAGCAGGACCTCGGGCCAGGTCTTCAGGCAATTTGCGCCGCAGGATGTCTTGCCGGCCTTCAGGGTGTACACCGCGTTGCCACTCACGAGGATGGTACCGAGCTTGGCATTCTTGGCTGTCGAAATGGTGACGCCTGTTGCCGCGGCTACCGCGTCAGTCGCGAGGGCCGTTGCGGACAACCCTCCCACGGTCAAGATGACACCTGCCATCCGTCCAAGTGGGACTCGGAGGGCGGATACTCGGTGTTGGTTCATCTCAATCAAGGTATTCGTCTCCTCGTCGTATTCGTTTCCGGTCACTATGCACTACGGACTAATACGGCCAAGAGATCACGCCTGACGATTTGCGTGACCGAAGTCCGATGCCTTTCGGCGCGGTCGTGGCCACATCTGGCCGGTCAAACCGAAAGCTTGGCGCTGGCAAGAATGCTGCCGTTCGGCTCGATCAGCCGTGCCGAGCGCACGGCAACGGCGGACGAAGGCAGGGGCACCACCCAGGTGCCATATCCACCCGAGAGATTGAACGCGCCGACCGTCTCGACCTTGCCTCCATCAAGCGTCACGGAGCAAGTCACCCTGCCCGACCACGCGCCATCGGTGACTGTCATGAACATCCATGCGGGATGGCCAGCCGAGAGAATTACCTGGCCAAGAAGGTGTCCTTGCGATGTGAGATTGGCCGAAGTCAGATTGTTCGTGGCGGACTGAATGTGCGTATTCCCCTCCGGGGCAACAAGCACGCCCAGGCCGAATCCGAGGAGGACCATGACCGCCGCGGCAACCGAAAGCGCTCCCGCAAGGTGAAGCCGCTTAGGTCGATGATCGGGTGAGGCTGCCTGGAGTCTCTCTGCCAGGCGCAGTTCAAAGCCAAGCGGAGGCTCCACCTCTGGAGCAAGCTGCAAGAGCGAGTCGGCGACGACGGAGAGGCGCTCGAGAGTGGCGGTGCAACGCGGGCAGGTTCCGACATGCTCCAGCAATTCGGAGCGATCACGTCCGAACAAGATACCGAGCGCCAGCTCGGGCAGCTGGTCCTGGAATGCTTCACACTGCCTTGGGTCTAGGTTATCGGCGCTCATTCGGACTCCTCGATCACAACTGCCTCCCGTAGCTTGGCCATTCCCAGCCGTATCCGGCTCTTCGCCGTGCCGAGCGGGATGGCTTCGGCTTCCGCGATTTCTGTTGCAGTTCGTCCGTACAGGGCGGCCAGGAGGACTGCTCGGCGTTGATCGATCGGGAGGCCGGTGAGGGCGATCCGGACGTCGGCAAGGGTATCTTCGGAGAGGGCGGCGTCCTCCGGTTGGTGTTCGGTGCTCACTAACTTGAGAAAGACCTGGTCACCGGGATCGGTGGGCGTTCCGCGGCGCAACCGCAGGGCGTCGATGGCCAGATTGCGCGCGATGGTGAGCGTCCAGGCGGAGACGGACCCGCGCCGAGCGTCAAACACCACCGCATGGCGAAAGATCCGGATGAATGCCTCCTGGGCGACGTCTTCGGCCAGGGCGGCGTCGCCGACGATGCCCAGCGCCAGTCCGAACAATCGGTGCTGGTAACGGCGTACGAAGACAAGTCCGGCCTGGTCGTCACCGACCGCCATGCCCCAGAGGAGTGCCTCGTCAGAAATATCATCCTCGTCTCGGCTCCTCCATCTTCTCACCATGAGGAATACGGCCGAGGACCCGAATGGGATCAACGTACCGACCACCTTCGTATGCAGGATGGTTCTGGGGGGGACGACTTGGCATGCGATGGGCAAAATCGTGATGATCCATTCACCAACCTCACCCGTAGAACCAGTGTCGACGAGATGAGGAGAGACACGGCATGGAACAGGCGGATCGAATTCGAGCCCAAAAGGGGCGATTCTCTCTTCGTATCGCGGCAACTGCGCTGGCGGCCGGAGGTCTTGCTTCCTCGATCATCGCCGTCAACGCTGCGAGCGCAGCGTCCAGTCACAAGGCCAAGAGTATCGTCATCTCAACGGCCACGAACGCCAAGTACGGGACATTTCTCGTCAGCGGGACGACCCTCTACACCTTGAAGGCGAGCAAGACATCGTGTGGCACAAATTGCCTCAAGGTCTGGCCCGAGCTCTTGCTGCCAAAAGGCACGACGAAGGCGAGGGCTGGGACCGGGGTGAATGCCGTCTTGCTGGGCACAGTCAAGCGTGCTCACGGCGCACGGCAGGTGACGTACTTCGGGCAGCCGCTCTACCGGTTCTACCAGGACAAGAAGGCGGGTCAGGTGCGCGGGGCTGTCACGGACAAATGGGGCTCGGGATCTGTCGTGGTGACGGTCAAGCCCGCCGCCACCCTCCCTGCACCTGCAACCACAACTGTAAAACCGCCAACTTCCACCACATTGCCAGTCCGGAAGAGTTCGCCGACCGCCACCACGGCACCGACCGCCACCACGGCACCGGCGACGACCACGGCACCGACGACGACCACGTCGCCTCCAACTACGACGACGACCACCGCGTCGACGACTACGGCGCCCACATCGTCAACCACCACGACTCCGGGCGGCGGCGGCGGCGGCTTCTGAGGGGGACTCTGCCTGTGCTCAGCAACACGCGAAGAAGCGAACAGTCAGTTCAACCTTGGGCGGACGAGAGAGCCGAAAGGGCAGTGATCGGAACAACCGAGGTCGGTTTCGGTAGGTTGAGCTTCTCGCCCCATCGCGAGAACGTGACGAGTTCACCGGTCACCAACTCGCCGTTCTTCCCGGCTGTCACCGCCTCTACCGGGAGCTTCCTGCCCGTGGTTGCGATGAAGAGAGTGGTGGGAGTCTGACTGGGCGATCCGGATCCCTGCACACTCACAGTCGCTTGCCGATTTTGGGTCGTGCGCTTGCCGAGGGTGAGGGAACCGGCAGGCGTCACCTCACGCATTGCGACCGGGAGCGTCAATCCCGAAGTCACGGACTTGAATCCTGATTGGTTGGGCCTAATCGAGATCCAGCGCCCCGAAAGGGACGTCGCGGTCGATGCAGGTAGGCCGAAGTACGAGGTGAGCCCCTGGCTATTCCCCGAAAAGTATGCGATGCCGCCAACCAGGACGATAGAGATCCGCTCCTTGCCGATGGCCACCGTTTGCCCGCCTGTGTGACCTGCCGAGTCCTGGACCACCTCGCCCGAAGCACTTCAGTTGACAAAGTGGAACGTGACACGAACGGAACCCTGCCGCCCGGCAGAGGCGATCGCGGCGTTGAGCAGTTTGCTGGCGGCATTCGATGAGCCCACCGGCGCCGCTCCCGACGCGCTTTCCAGAGCGGCGCTCGACAGGAGGCATGTCAGTGCGAGACAGGTCAGGAAGAGCCGCTTCGCCCATATTCCGTTGAAGGTGTTCACGCAGGCGGCACCGTAACCGAAGACTGTGCCGCTCACGCGATCTTGAGGTGAACCCACCGTGAACGTCTGGGTTGACCCAGAGGCTTCCGCTCATGCCCGGGATTCACCCTTGAACCCGAAGGACGGTTCGGGAGCCGATGCGGCGAGTTGTGGGGACGGGGTCACCTGTTGGGTGGCCGTAAGACAGCCCACGGCCGGATCATCGAAGTCGGCCGCACGAGCGTGACCGTGATCCCTATGGTGTAGCCACCCAGGGACAATGTTCAAGCCTGGGATCGAAAGACCGGGAGCAGAGATGAACCGGATCGGCGACTACGGGATGATCGGCGATTGCCACTCGTTGGCACTCGTCGGACGAGACGGCTCCATCGACTGGCTTTGCTTCCCGCGCTTCGACTCGCCGTCGGTGTTCGCCCGCACGCTCGATACTGATGCCGGCCACTTCCGGGTGGCTCCCGCCGGCACCGTCGAAGGGGTGCGCCGCAGGTACCTTCCAGCGACAAATGTCCTCGCCACCACCTTTGTGACCCCCACGGGTGAACTCGAGGTCACCGACTGCATGCCGGTGCATCCATTTGATCCGGACCAACCCACCGCGGTGGCGAACTATGCCTCGGTGCTGCGTCGGGTCCATTGCCTCTCAGGGCAGGTGCGGGTGGAGATCGAACTCCGCCCCCGTTTCGAGTACGGCACCGTCCTGCCCAGATTCACCGCCTCGTCCGCGCATACGGCAGCGGTGGTGGGCGGACCTGACGCGCTGTGGGTCAGGGCCAGCGGTGCCCTCACGGTCGACCGCCAGTACATCGGGGCCAGCTGGCACCTGGCTGAGGGCGACACGGCATGGATAGAAATGGAATGGACGCCCGCCGCGGGTTCGTGCCCCCATGCCGGCGTTGACGACCACGCGGCGGCCATGGAGGGTCGTTTGGCCGACACCATCGCGTTCTGGTCCGTGTGGATGTCCCGGTGTACCTATGTGGGTGATCACGAACGGCGCGTGCATCGTTCGGCCCTGGTGCTCAAGGCGCTGACCTACGCACCGACCGGCGCCGTGGTGGCGGCGGGGACCACATCATTGCCCGAGTGGATCGGCGGGACCCGCAATTGGGACTACCGCTTCACATGGATCCGTGACGCCACGCTGACCTTGGCGTCACTGGCCCTGCTGGGGTACCTCGGGGAAGCCGCCGCCTTCAAGGGATGGCTGGAACGGACAGGGGCCGGACGTCCCGAGGACCTCCAGATCATGTACTGCGTCACCGGCCAACGCCTGCTCCCAGAGATTGAGCTCGCACACTTTCGCGGCCATCGTGATTCGTTTCCGGTGCGCATCGGGAACGGCGCCGCCGGGCAGGTGCAGCTCGACTCCCTCGGCCAGCTGCTGGAGGCCGGCTACCTTTTCGGCCGGGCCGGCGGGGAATTGACGGTCGACAATGCGGGATTCCTGGGCCGGGTGGCCGATCTGACTGTGCGCGCCTGGCAGCGGCCCGATCAGGGGATCTGGGAGATCCGCGACGAACCTCGTCACTTCGTCCACTCAAAATTGAACTGCTGGATGGCGCTGGATCGCGCCGTTCGGCTGGCCGAGGCAGGTCAGCTCGAGGGAGATCTTGAGACGTGGCGCAAGGAGCGCGATGCGTTGGCGTCCTGGCTGCACACCGAGGGCTCTCCCGATGGTTGGTATATCCAGGCCGCTGGGTACCCCCTGGCCGATGCGGCGGCCCTGCTCGTGCCGGCGCTCGGCTTCCTCCCTCCCGCCGACCCGCGGGTGCTCGCCACCATTGATGTGGTGCAGCGTGACCTGAGCGATGGTGTCCATGTCCATCGCTACCGCTCGCCTGATGGGTTGCCGGGCGACGAAGGTGCCTTCCTCTTGTGCTCGTTCTGGCTCCTCGATTCCCTGATCCATGCGGGACGGCTGGACGAGGCCGAGGCGCTGCTCGAAAGACTGTTCGACCTGTCCAATGATGTCGGCCTCTACGCCGAGATGGTCGATCCGGCCACCGGAGAGTTGTTGGGCAACACGCCTCAGGCGTTCACCCACATGGCGGTGGTCACCTCGTGCAGCGCCATCTCGGCGGCGCGGAGGGGACAACTCCCTCCACCGGACACCGCCTACTCCTTCATTGAAGCGGCGCTTGATCGAAGGCTCACGGCATTCGGTTCGTGACGCCAGTCACGTGAGGTTCAGTCAGCTGGCGGGCCGGTCCAGACTTCCATCAGGCGATCCGACGCCGAAAGTGCGGTGAACCCGAAGCGTCGATAGAGACCGTGGGCGTCTTTGGTGCCGAGCAACAGCCGCAGCCCACGGATTTCGGGGTGCCCGACCGCCGTCTCCACCAGGAATTTCCCCAAGCCGTGGCCCCGATGGGGCTGGTCGACGAACACATCGCAGAGCCAGGCGAACGTGGCGCCGTCGGTCACCCAGCGGCAGAATCCGGCCGGCTGGCCTACCGGGTCGTAGAGCCCCAAATTGAGGGAACGGGCAATGGCCTTCTCGGTGACCTCTCGCGTACGGTCCCGGGCCCAGTAGCTCTGCGTCGACAGCCAATCGTGCACGAACCCCGGATTAATGCGGGCAACGTCATCGCTTACCGTGTAGGCCATCGGTCCCGGCCACTCGGTCACTGGTCCCGATTGCCGTGAAGCTCGACCTTGACGCCCACCTCGGGGTAGACCTTGAGCATCAGCATGCTGGGCGGCTTCATGTCGAACTCTCTGATGTCGAAGGTGTAGTCGCCCCAGAGCGAGATTGAGCCCTCGTCGTCCAGCTTGATGGACATCTCATGTTCGAATGTGTGCGTCTTGCCATGAAACGAGAGATCCCCGGTGACCATGTACTGGTCCTGCCCCTCGGCCGCGGTGACGCGGGTGATCTGGCCCAGAATCGTCGGATATTTCCGGGCATCGACCCGTCGTTTGAGCTCCCGGTCGTAGAGCTGGTTGCCCGATGACAATCGATCGACCGCCACCTCGAGAGCACCCGTCACCGGTTGCGCCAGATTGAGCGATCCATCTGCCAGCAGTGCGCTCTCGAACCATCCCTGGATGCCGCGAGTCTCCGTGTTGATCGGGTGCAGGCTCGAACGCCCATTGACCCACACGCAGGATCGCATCGAATCAAAGGTAAAGCGGTCCGTTTCCATTCCTGTCCTTTTGTATCGCCGAGGAGCCCGATCCGGGCCTGCCCACCCTAAGCGGCACAACCATCACTGACCTAAAGTCCGTGGATGGCCAGACTCGACATTCCTGAAGGCGAGGGAGGCGACGCCGTCCAGCTGTGGTCACTCCGACCGGAGATGGGTGCGGCAGTCAACCGCCTGGTCGACGCCGCATACAACAAGAGCATCCTGCCGGTCCGCGTGCGCGAGGCCGTCCGGATGCGCATCGCCCAACTGAACGACTGCTCGGTCTGTCTGGCCTTTCGGGCCGACAAGGTGAAGGCCCAGGGATTGACCGAGGAGTTCTACTGCCATGTGGGCGAGCGTGACGGTGCGGCCGACTTCAACGAGCAGGAGCGCTTGGCCATGGACTACGCCGAGCGGTTCGCCCTGGACCACTTGAGCATTGACGATGCCTTCATATCTCGCTTGCGCGATGCATTCACCGACCCGGAGATCCTCGACCTCACCATCTGCCTGACGGCTTTCCTGGGTCTCGGTCGTACCCTTCGGGTGCTCGGCATCACCGAGACGTCATTGACCGACGTCTGAGGATTGGTCAGGGGAGAGGGCGATCGAGCGCATCGAATTCGCCATCGCGCTCGCGAACCGCGGCGCGTAATCCAAGCTCACCAATCCGATCCGAGAAGGCCAATGCCTCAGGTGCCCGGTGGCCGATGGCGTCATTGAGGGCGGCGAACTTCTGTAACTGCGTGCGGCCCATCAGCTCAATGCCCATATTGACGACTCGCTTGTTGGCGACCAGGAGGTCCCGGCCGATCAGGGCCACACGCCGGGCCAGATTGAGGACGATCTCATCGAGATCCTCGGCCGGAGCCGTCGCCACCACCAACCCGATGGCCTGAGCCTCAGCTCCTGTCAACGTGTCACCGGTGAAGAGCAGGCGCTTGGTCCACTGTGGCCCCAGGTTGTAGAGCCACATGTTGGTCGGTGGCACGCCCATGGAACGCACCGGCGGGAATCCGATGCGTGCGTCGTCGGCGGCGACGATGAGGTCACAGTGCAGGGCCAGGTCAGTGCCCCCCCCCAGGCAATTCCCCTGAACTTGGGCAATGACCGGCACGGCGCAGTCCCACAGCCGGGACCATCCTTTGGCCACATCGAGCATGGCTGTCACATCGCCTTCAATGGCATGGTGCGGCGAGAAGTCACCCGGTTCGGTGTCTTCGGCGATAAAGCCGTAACCCGACGAGAATGATCTCCCCGTGCTCCGGATGATCATCACCCTGACGTTGGAGTCCCGCTCCGCGTCGTCGGTGGCCCGGAGGATCTCGCGGATACAGCGTGGCGTGAGTGGGTTGTGCTGTTCCGGCCGGTTCAGGGTGATGCGTCGCACATGCCCGACATCCTCCACTGTCAACGTGCCGAACTCGGCCGTCATGAGGCGCTCCTCTCGGTGTCGTGGCCAACCAATTGGTCCTTCATGACCTTGCCGGCCACGTTCCTCGGCAATGCCTCGACCACAGTAATTCGGCGCGGCACCTTGTAGTCGGCCAATCGTCCGAGCAGGAAGGTGCGGAGAGTTTCCGCAGGGGTGGTCATCGGCTCGCTCAGGACCACCCAGGCGGCTACATCTTCGCCCAGCACGTCATGGGGGACTCCGGTCACTGCCGCCTCCACCACTGACGGGTGCTCGAACAGGGCGGATTCGACCTCACCGGGCATGACGTTGTGCCCGCCCCGGATGATCATCTCCTTCTGCCGCCCGACGATCCACAGGTATCCATCCCCATCGACAGAACCGAGGTCGCCACTCAGGAGCCAACCGTCCTTCCAGGTTGCCTCCGACGTCTCGGCGTCCTGGAAGTACATCCGTCGGGGCCGGGTCCCGCCGATGGCGACCTGGCCGACTTCGCCGGTGGGGACGGGGTCGCCATGCGGCCCGAGAATTCGAAGCTCAACTCCCGGGAGGGGGAGTCCCGTCGAACCCAGGTGGGCTGTGCCATCGCCCATCGGCATGGCAGTCACGGCGCCGAACTCGGTCATGCCGTATCCACACATGACATTGGCGTTCGGCAACTTCGCCCCGAAGCGGCGAAGCGTGTGCGACGCGATGGGGGCGCTCCCGATGTTGACGACAGCCAGACTCGACAGGTCCGCGCCCTCGAATTGGGGGTGCGCCACCAATAGCTCGACCATGGCGGGTACGAGAAAGGCGGCGGTTGGACCAGCCGCGGCCGCGATCTCGAGCCAGCGACCGGGATTGAAGTGAGGAAGGAACCACCCGCTCATCCCTCCTCGCATGGGCCCGCAGATGAGGAGTGATCCGCTGGTGGTGAAGAACGGTGAGGATGTGAGGAACCCGAGTCCGTGCCAGGCTGAGGGCACCCGATCGGTCGAAGAGAGCCCGCCATGGTGGACGACCACACCCTTGGGGGCCCCTGTCGTCCCCGACGTGTAGATGATGTCGGCGATGTCCTCGGGATGGATGGCGTGGTCGATGGTGGAGGCATCCGGGGAGAGCAGGTTGTCCCAGAGGATGGCGTCAGGCCCGCCGCCTCCATTGGTGAGCACTCGCACCACGCTGGATTCGATCTGTGGGTCGGTCGAATGCGTGGGATCGCTGGCGAGCAACATCGAGATGGAGGCGTGCTGGAGGATGCGAGTCACCTCAGGTTGGCTCAACCTGGTGTTGATGGGGACCGCCACCCCTCCGGCGCGATGGATGCCCATGTACGAAATGAGCCAGGTGAATGGCTCATCTTGTGAGATGGCCAGTGCCACCCGATCTCCCGGTGTGAGGCCCTGCTCACCCAGTCCTCGAGCCAATTGGTTGGACTGGGAGTGCCATGTTCCAAGTCGGAGCACCCGGTCGTCGGCCAGGTTCTTCCAGGCGACCTCGTCGGGGAAGGATTCACCCAGTTGGGCCAGCAATTCGGGCTGAAGGAGAGTCATCGGTGTTCGTGTGATTGGTCGCCCTTCAGTAGGGATCGATTCCTTCAAGGATGGTCCGAGGATTCTTGACCATCATGGTGTGGATGTCCGAGTCGCTCACGCCTCGTTTCCGCATGAGCGGGAGCACATCGTTGGAGATGTGCGTCCAGCGCCAGTCTTTGGCGGCATCGACCATCGATCGGGGAAACCAATCGACGGCGCACATGGCGTCGTGTGAGAGCACCAATCGTTCGGCGTAGCCCTTTTGGCACAGGCGCACGACGGCATCGACCCGCTCATCAATGGTGAAGCCGTGCAGACCGAAGTGGTCAAAGCCCAGAAAAGAGCCATTCTCGAGCAAGGCAAGGTGGTAGTCCGTGTTGATGGTGCCGCCGCAGTGGCCGATCACGACGCGGGTGAGATCGACGCCCTCCTCTTTGAAGATGCGCTGCTGTTCCTGGCCCCAGGGCTCGGGTGGTGTGGGTGTGTGGGTGGTGATCGAAACGCCCGTGGCCCGATGGGCCTGAGCCACAGCCCGCAGCACCCGTTCGACGCCAGGCGTGATCCCCGGTCGGTCCGATGCACACTTGAGGATACCGGCGCGTACTCCAGTGTCGCCGATTCCTTCGTTGATTTCCCGGATGAACATGTCCACCATCGGCTCAGGACCACCCAACACGGTGCCCGGCCCTCGGAAGTGGAAGTACATCGGCACATCGTTGTAGGTGTAGACACCCGTCGCCGCCACGATATTGATGTCAGGGACCAGGTCGGAGATTGCCTTGACCCGAGGGATGCAACGCCCGAGTCCGATGACCGTCAGGTCGACCAAGGTGTCGATGCCCCGCTCCTTGAGTTCGCGGAGCTTGGTCACGGCCCGTGCCTGCTCGGCTGCCTCATCCCACTCGTCCGCGGTCTTTTCAATTTCAGGGCTCAGCACGAAGATGTGCTCGTGCATGAGCGTTGAACCGAGCGCAGCCCCGTCTATTGGCCCTTGTACCGTGTTGACCTGGGACACTGCCTACCCCCTGCCGGTGCTCGCCGCTGTGGTCCGCGGTGGATGCGCCGGCGCGGGTGATGGTAGCGGGGCTGGCGGCTCCTGAGCGAGGGAAATGATCCAAAGGGTCACAAAGAACCCACAGCTGGCCTTGCGACGGTGCCGAATCAAACCTGTTCGGATAGGGGCGTTGCCCGAGAGAAAGTTCCCGTCATGCCACGCATCAGGCCAACGAGCACACCCGAGATCCGGGACCAGGCCATGGTCCGCCTTCGGCGCCTGACCCGGTGTGCGGTTCTGACCTCCACCGGGGCCACTGCGCTCATCGGCGTGATCGTGGCCAAGGAGCACCCAGGAGGGAGCAGCTCTTCCGCGCACCACCGCGACCACCTCGCCTTCCCCCGCCGGTGCGACCTCTTCGAGCGCCGCCACGGTCAGATCGACCACCGTCGCCCCGACCATCACCCTGCAGCTGAAAAAGAGCGGTCGCTGACCAGTTGGGCCAACATATGAGGTCATGAGTGCGTGCGCCGAATGTGGATTCACCTATGGGGCGCTGCCCCGCCAGGAGATCGCCCCCGCCATGGAGACCTACGGCAGGGAACTGGCGGCGCGCCTGAGTGGCCCACCAGAGCGCCTCACGGCACGGCGCCAGTTTGAAGAATGGTCGCCGCTGGAATACGCCTGCCACGTGCGCGACGTCCTGCTCATGCAGCGGGACAGGCTGTTTGTGGCCTTGGTCGAGGACGAGCCGTCCTTCAAGCCCATGTACCGCGAGCAGCGGGTCGGCTTCGACCGGTACAACCAACAGCCGACAGCAGCGGTGGCGGCTCAACTCGTCATGGCCACCGCCCTGGCGGCGCACGCCTTCTCCGGGTTGGAGGGCGAGCAATGGGATCGACCCCTGATCTACGGCTTTCCCGAACCCACACGCCGTGACATCGAGTGGGTGGGGCACCACACCCTGCATGAGATGACCCATCATCTGGCCGACATCGATCGGATCCTGGGCGCCGGATGACGTCAGCAGCGCCCATCGGAGACCTGGCCATCCGTGCGGCCACCGAGGATGACATCGGCCTCGTCGTGGAGCTCCTGGTCCATGGGTCCCTGGTCGCCGGCAAGGAAGACCCGACCGACCTCGCCCCCTACCGCGCCGCCCTGCGCGACATCGAGACTGCTCCCGGAGAGGTGCTGGTGGCCGATCTCCGTGGTCAGGTAGTCGGGGTCTGCCAGCTCATCGTGTTCCGCCACTTCCAGTCCAGGGGAGGGCGCTGCGCCGAGATCGAGTCCGTGCACGTCCACCCCGATCACCGCGGCCGGGGCATCGGGGGCGTGCTCATGCGGTCCGCCATTGATCGCGCCCGTGACCTTGGCTGTTACCGGGTCCAACTCACCTCAAATGAAGCTCGCCAGGACGCACACCGGTTCTACCTGGCCTTGGGTTTCGCTCCGTCCCACAGAGGATTCAAGCTGACCCTGGAGTGAGGAGGATGCCGCGGCGGGACCTGTCTTCGTCGTGGAATACCACGGCAGCCAAACATCCAGGTCACAGCCATGGACACCAGATCTGTAATGATGTAATCTCGTAACTATGAGCACAGAGCAGAAAGACACCCCCGACTCGGACCGGAGCGCCCACCGTGGTGGCCGCCGCCGGTCCAACGCCACGCCACGGTCCGGACCTGAGCAGGAGCGCTTGATCGCCGCCTGGTTCGCCGGGAGGATCCCCGACGGCTGGTTCGAAGGGACGGCTTCCATCGAGATCGATGGCGACGAGATCCAGATCGTCGGCATCCTCCCCTCGCCGCAGCTGCCCGACGGGGCGGGTGAGGACGAGGTGCGCGTGGCCGAGCAGGCGCGCATCGGCGGCTTTCGCGAGGAGAGCCGGGGCGCCCGGATGCGCGTGGCCGAGGAGGCCCAGCCCGCATTCGGCCGCACAGTCTCATGGGGGGCGGTGTGCGGAGGGTCCCGCCTCCTCTTCACCACGGCTGGCGTGCCGGTCATGACCAGGCTCCGGATGGGGGACCGCCGCCTGCTCGATACGTTGATTGACGCCGGCGTGGCCCGCAGCCGGAGCGAGGCCCTGGCGTGGTGTGTCCGCCTGGTGGCCCAACACGAGGCGGACTGGATCCAAGAGCTCCGCGCCGCCATGGCGGCGGTGGACGAGGTGCGCACCAGCGGACCGCGGGGAGGCAGCTGAATCACCGCCGCCCCGGCCCTGGCGGGCGTGCCACCATGCACCATGGAACATTTTCACCAAGTGCAAGACGACCTTCGAGCGCCGTACCGCGAGTTGGACCAGGACATCCCCGATGTCCTGGCCGGCTACAACGCCCTCCGCACGGCGGCGATGGCCGAGGGGGTGCTCTCCATGAAGATGAAGGAGCTCATCGCCCTGTCCATCGCCATCACCCGGGAGTGCGACGGTTGCATTGCCGCCCACGCCCGCGGCGCCGCCCGCCGGGGCGCCACGACCGCAGAGGTCGCCGAGATGATCGGCGTGGCCATCTCAATGAACGGGGGACCGGGCACCGTGTGGGGACCGCGGGCTCTGGCGGCCTTTCACGAGTTCGCCGCCACCTGATCCGCGGCCTGGTCAGCCGGCACCTCCGCGTGATCCCCATGGACAGGCGGCGGTTCGTCAAGATGGCGTGGCCACAGGTGCCGGGCCAGCACGACGTTGAACTCGCTGGCGTAGACGAAGAGCTGTGATCCGAGCGAGAGCCAGAACACCAGACCGAGCACCGTGGCGAAGAACCCGTAGAGCGCGGAGGTGTGCCGCAGGGCGTGGCTGACCAGAACGCCCCCCAGTGTCTCGAGCGCCGTCCACCCGAGACCGCCCACGAGCGTGCCCGGGAGCAAGCTCCGCCACCTCGTCCCGTCCGGCGCCAGGATGTGCAGGGCCAGCAGGTACGCCGCCAGGTTCACCATGGCGGCGCCAGCCAAGGTATACGTCCAGTAGGCGGCCGGATAGGCGCTGAGCTTGCCACCCCCGATGGTCGAGATCCCGGTCAGCACCGTGCTCCCCACCACCACCGCACTGATGGTGCCCAGCAACATCAGGCTGCGCTGGACGCGTCGGAGGAGGGCGGCCTCCTGGTGGCGGGGGATGCCCCACACCGTCTCGCTGGCTCGTTGGATGTGGTTGGTCACCCCCAAGGACCCCCAGAAAAGTCCCAATGCACTCACGATGAAGGCAAGGGGAGTGGCCCGGTGCAGGGCCCGAATGCTGTCCTTCAAGTTGGTACCGATGATGGGGAACTCGGAGAGGGCCGAATGGACGATCTGGTTTTCGGCGTGAGAGTTGGGGCCGACGACCAGCCCGGCAACAGTGATCAAGAGCAGGAGCAGGGGGAAGACAGACAGGAATCCGTAGAAGGTGATGAGCGCGGCCAGCGAGCCACCGCGATCGTCGCCGTACTTCTTTATCACGCCGACGACGACAGATGTGGGCACCGTCGAGCGCTGCAAGTTATCGAGCCGCCCGAGCAGGCTCCGCCAGAGCTTCAGCGTGCGACGGCCACCGGGGTGAAGGAGCAGTCGAGGTGCTTGATCCCGTTGATGAAGGGAGAGAGCAGGCGGTCGGGCTCTCCGACGCTCGCAATGTCGGGCAGGCGCTCGAAGAGCTGGCGGAACATCACGTCGATCTCCTGGCGGGCCAGGTGTGCGCCCAGGCAGAAGTGCGGCCCGGCGGCACCGAAGCCGATATGCGGGTTAGGGCTGCGCCGCACGTCGAATCGGTAGGGGTCCTCGAAGACGTCCTCGTCCCGGTTGGCCGAGTTGTAGTACAGGATCACCTTGTCGCCCTGGTGGAGCGCCTCGTCACCCAGCACGGTGTCGGACGCCACCGTTCGGCGCATCCAGATCACGGGGGTGCCCCAGCGCACGATCTCGTCGACGCCGGTGGCCGCAATTCCGGCCGGATCCGCCTGCCAGAGCGCTCGCTGATCGGGGTGCTCGGTCAGGGCCAGCAACCCGTGGCTGATGGCGTTGCGGGTGGTCTCGTTCCCGGCCACGACCAGGAGGATGAAGAAGGCCGCCACTTCGGCCGAGGTCAACGCTTCCCCGTCAATGTTGGTGTTGATCAGCGCCGAGGTCACGTCCTCGGTCGGGTTGCCCGTCCGGAAGGCGGCCAGATCGGTCATGAGGAGGTTGAGCGTCTGGGCCGCCGTCATGAAGGCCAGCATGGGATCGGCACCCTCGGGCACGTACTCGGTGTCGCCGCTGCTCAAGATGACGTTGGAGGCGTTGAAGACGGTGTCGTAGTCGGCCGCGGCGATGCCCATCATGTCGCAGATGATCTCGAGCGGGAGCCGGGCCGCCACTTCGACTACGAAGTCGCAGCCACCCTCGTGAGCGACCCGGTTGATCACATCGTTGGCCACGAACTCGATGCGGTCCTCGATGCTCTTGATCATGCGCGGGTTGAAGGCGGCCGAGACGATCCGGCGCAGGCGGGCGTGCCGGGGATTGTCCATGTTGATCATGGAGCCGAAGAAATCCAGCATCTCTTCGGGCATGTCGATGATGCTGGTGGCGCCGCCACCGGACTGGTAGATCTCGGGATGCCGGCTGGCTTCTGAAATGTGGGCGTGCCGGGTCAGCGCGCGGTATCCCGGGCCCTTGGGAAAGAGAAAGGCCATCGACTCGGGCACTTCGGGCTCTTCGAAGAAAGCCATCGGCCGCTCCCGGCGCAGCGTCCGGAAGGCGCCCTCGCGCTCGTCCCAGGGACGGGCCCAGAACTCCATTTCGGACAAATTGATCTCATCGACTTTGAGCACGGTGCGAGGTTCCACCGCCTCACCCTAGCCAGGGTCCGTACACTTCGACCATGTGCGACACCCTGTGCGGATCCGGTTCCGGTGGCATGGTGTTCGCCAAGAATTCAGACCGCCCGCCAGGCGAGGTGCAGGTCGCCATGCCGTTCGCCCGGCGCGCCTCCGCTGGCTGCACGCTGCGCACGCAGTACCTCTCCATCGGTGATACGGGAGCGCACGCCACCTTCCTCTCCTGCCCCACCTGGCTCTGGGGCGCCGAGCATGGCGTCAATGAGCACGGCGTCGCCATCGGCAATGAGCGGGTAGGCACCATCCATGACGCCGGCGCCGCCAAGCCGGCCCTCATCGGCATGGACCTGGTGCGCCTCGGTCTTGAACGCGCCCGAACCGCGCTCGAGGCGCTGGACGTCATGACCGAGCTGCTGACCACGTGTGGCCAGGGTGGTATCGCCGACGCGGCGCACCACGAGGCCTACGACTCCTCGTTCCTGATCGCCGACCCGGCCCACGCCATCATCTTGGATACGTCCGGCACCGACTACGCCGCCGCCCCCTTTCCCGACGGCACCGCCATCTCCAATCGACACACGCTCACCACGGAGTGGACGCGCGCCTCGGACAGCCTCGGGGGTGGTGACGACTTCGATCGCTACCGCGACCACACAGAGCACACGGGCTATGCCGATGTCCGCCTGGCGGCCAGCCGCCGCTTCCTGGGCTCCCATCCACTCGGCGGCCTGACCCCCGCCGCCACAGCCGCCCACCTGCGTGACCACGGGCACGGCCCATGGGGCGCGCCCGGTAGTGCGGGCCCGGCCGACCCACCGCCGGCCGAGTTGGGCCCGGATTTCAGCGGCATCAGCGTGTGTATGCACGTGCGTGACCTGAGCGTGACTGCCGCCTCCTTCATCGCCGTGCTGCCCACCGAGATCGCCGGAGGTGCACCACTGCTCACCTTTGTGGCCCCGAGCAGCCCGTGTGTCAGCGTGTACGTGCCGGCGTTTCCCCGCTCGGTTGCCGGCCCTCCTCCGTTCGTCCCCCTCGAGCTCTCGGGCGAGGACCTGTGGCGGGCGGCCGACGCGCTGCGCCGGGTGGTGGAGGCGGATCCCGAGGCCCTGCCGGCCATCAGGGACCGACTGGACCCGGTCGAGGACGAGCTGTGGGAAGAGGCCGGCGACGTGCTGGAGCGGCCGGACCGTTGGGGTGTCGTGGGGCAGTCATGGGGCTGGCGCGCCCTCCACGCCCTGCGGTCCTGCATCAAGTGATCGGCCAGTGTCTCGGTGGCCACCGGTGCGTCGACCAGGCGCGCGACCTCGGTTGCTAGCGGGTCCAACTCATTTCCGATGGTGTCCGCGCCGGGGCACATCGGTTCTGCGAGTCATCGGGCTTCGACCCCGCACACGAGGGGCTCAGGCTCGCGTTGCCTTGGGTGGGGCTGGGGGAGACGGCACTCCCGGAGGGTCACATGTCGTAGTAGAGCATGAACTCCCATGGGTGGGGGCGCAGGCGCACGGCGTCGATCTCGTTCAATCGCTTGTAGTCGATCCACGTCTGGATCAGATCGTCCGTGAATACACCACCCTCGAGGAGGAACGCCTGATCCTCCTCCAGCGCCTGCAGCGCCTCCTCGAGCGAACCCGGGACCTGCCCGATCTTCGCCAATTCCTCTGCCGGCATTTCGAAGAGGTCTTTCTCGACCGGCTCCGGAGGCTCGGTGTGCTTGGCCACCCCGTCCAGGCCGGCCATCAGCATGGCGGAGAAGGCCAGGTACGGATTGCAGGAGGGATCGGGGCACCGGAACTCAATGCGCTTGGCCTTCGGGCTCTTGGAGTAGAGGGGAATGCGGCAGGCCGCCGAGCGATTCCGCTGCGAGTACACGAGATTCACCGGTGCCTCGTAGCCGGGCACCAACCGCCGGTAGGAATTGGTGGTTGGCGCGGCGAAGGCGAGTATCGCTCTGGCATGGGCGAGGGTGCCCCCGACGTACCAGCGGCCAATGTCCGAGAGCCCGCCGTACCCGGTTTCGGAATAGAAGAGGGGCTCACTGCCATTCCACAATGACTGGTGCACGTGCATGCCGGAGCCATTGTCCTGGAACAGCGGCTTTGGCATGAAGGTCGCCGTGTAGCCGGCCTTGAAGGCCACGCTCTTGACCACGTACTTGTAGAGCATCAACTTGTCAGCCATGGAGAGCAGGGTGTCGAAGCGCATGTCGATCTCGGCCTGACCGGCCGTGCCCACCTCGTGGTGCTGGACCTCAATCTCAATCCCCAGCCTTTCCATGGAGAGGATCATCTCCGAACGCAGGTCCTGAAAGTGGTCCATGGGGGGAACCGGGAAGTACCCCTCCTTGTAGCGCGGCTTGTAGCCGAGGTTGGGCTTTTCGTCACGCGCCGAGTTCCAGATTCCCTCCACGGAATCGACCTGGTAGAACGCGGAGTGCTGATCCTGGGAGAACCGGACGTCGTCGAAGATGAAGAACTCCGCCTCCGGACCAAAGTACGCCGTGTCCGCAATTCCGGTGGACTGCAGGTGGCGCTCGGCCTTCAACGCGACGTGACGAGGATCCCTGCTGTAGCTCTCCAAGGTGACCGGATCGTGGATGAAGCAGTTCAAGTTGAGCGTCTTGTGCTCCCGGAATTCGTCGATGACTACCGTGTCCGGATCAGGGAGCAGAATCATGTCCGACTCCTCAATAGCCTGGAATCCACGGATGGACGAGCCGTCGAATCCGAAGCCTTCCTCGAAGGAATCCTCGGTCAGCGCGTGGACAGGAACAGAGAAGTGCTGCATCAGGCCGGGGAGGTCGCAGAATCTCAGATCGACGATTTCTATCCCTTCATCCGCGGCCAGCCGGACTACTTCAGCGGCAGTACGCTTCTGCATCTCGTTCTCCTCGTCTTCCGGGGTTGGCTCGTGCCATGGGGGCATTCTGGTACGGGTTCAGTCTGAAGTGAAATGCCGGTGCCTGCAATGCCGGCCGGTGACGGTGCCAATGAAGAGATGATGAATTCCCCCCTCGTCCGCCGCCTGAAGCCCACACCTGGCTGGACCCGGCCATCGGTGCGGGCCTGCATGGCTGGCGTCAGCCTTCGGGGCCAGTGCAGACCGGGTCACGGCCACCTCGGTGGACACGTTGGCGAGAGGGGCGTCTCAAGGTGGCCAGGGCCCGCCGGACTCCCCGGGGACGTTGCAACTCCTCGCTCAATCCGGCGGTACGATCACCGAGGAGGAACTCCATACCCACACTTCCAAGATGGGGCAGAGGTGGGGCCGGGTTCACAATGCGGACATCCTCATAGGAGTCAGTGAAATGATCGGCGCCCTCTCCGTCCACCGTGACGCACACCACTGGGCTGCGATCAAGGCCCGACTCGGCTGAGCGAAAGGGAGATGCGATGCGGCTGGCCACTTTTTCCGTCCCCTCGGATGCTTCGGCCGGGACGGTGCGCCCGGGCCTCATTGTCGGGGATGAGGTCCTCGACCTGAGTGACCCCGCGACCGGCCTTCCCAGCTCAATGCCGGCCTTGCTCGCTCTCGGTCCGGATGCCATGGAGCGCGTGCGCGCCGCGCCGTTGGGGAGGGCCGCTCGCCATCCCTTGGACATGGTGAAGCGTCACGCCCCCGTCCCCGACCCTCCCAACATCCTCGCCATCGGCATGAACTACCGGGCCCACGTGGCCGAAATGGGGCGGGAACCACCCCAGTACCAGTACTGGTTCAACAAGCAACGGACGTCGATCGCCGGCCCGGGCGATCCCATCGTGTTGCCCTCCGTCTCATCCATGGTCGACTACGAAGGCGAGCTGGCGATGATCATCGGCCCCAGGTGCCAACACGTGCCAGTGGCTCGGGCCATGGAAGTGGTCGCCGGTTTTACCATCGTCAATGACGTGAGCGCCCGCGATTGGCAGCTGAGGACGCCGACCTTCACCATGGGAAAGTCGTTCGACTCCCATGCCCCATGCGGTCCCGAGATGGTGACCGTTGACGAGCTGGGCCTCACCAGCGACCTTGCCATCCGCACCTGGGTCAACGACGAATTGCGGCAGGATTCGACCACGGCCGACCTGATCTTCGACTGCGGCGCCATGATCGAGTACCTCACGACGGCCTTCCCACTCGAGCCGGGCACCATCATCGCCACCGGGACCCCTGCCGGGGTCGGAGCTGGCTTCACCCCACCCAAATTCCTGGCTGAGGGTGATGTTGTGCGCGTCGCCATCGAGGGCATCGGGGAACTCATCAACCCCGTCGTCCAGGGTGGCCTACCGGTACCCGTCGGCTTGGCCTGACTCGAATTTCGGCCTCCGGGGTCAGGTTGGGCTCCCGGCACGGCAGAATGGTGGTGTGGAGGACACTCAGACCGACCTGAACGATGCCGAACGGAGCGAGCGCCTGAGCAAGCTCCAGGGCATCATCGACCTCATGCGGCCTGCGGTGCAGGCCGACGGGGGAGATCTGGTCCTGGTCAGGGCCGATGTCCAGAGCGGCGTGATCGAGGTCCAGCTCCAGGGTGCCTGCAGTTCATGCGCCGTGAGCTCAGCCACACTTTCCGGAGGGGTGGAGCGGATCCTGCGTGACCGCCTCCCTTGGGTGACCGAGGTTATCGGCGGGCTCGACGATTCCCTGAGCCTCGACGAGAGTGCCTCGCTGGGGAGCGGGGGCTACGTCCCGAACTACTAGGTTCAGTTGGCCACCCCAGGGCGAACGTCGGAACCAGGGTTGAGCGATTCATGGTCCGATTGGGCCGCCTGCCCGTGGTACTGATTTATTAGTTAGCAAAACTAACTATACTTGGGGTATGACCCCGCCGCCAGAGACGACCACCTTACGGAAGCCCACTTCGGGCACTGACGTTGTGCCCGAGGAGCTGGCCAGCCGGTTGCGCCTGGCCGTCAATCGCTTACAGCGACGGTTGCGTCAACAGTCATTGGCCGGTCTCTCGCCGGCCCAGGCTTCAGCGCTGGGCTCCGTCAGCCGCCTTGGCGACCCCACCCTCGGGGAGCTGGCGTCGATTGAACAGGTGCAACCCCCGACCATGACGAGGATTGTGGCCGGCCTGTCCGATACCGGACTGGTGACCCGCATGACCGACGCCTCTGATCGCCGCAGCGCTCGTGTCCGCATCACGCCGGCGGGTACCCGCGCCCTTGAACGGATCCGGAAGTTGAAGAACGCCTTTCTGGTTCGTCGTCTGGCCCAGTTGAGCCCGGATGACCAGGAGAACGCTGCCGCACTGGTCCAATTGCTCGAGCACCTCCTAGTGGAACCATGAGTCGGCTGGGGGACGCCAGGCGCCGTACGTTCCTCTCACTGTCGGTCAGGAACTATCGGTTGTATTTCACGGGCCAGGTCATTTCCGTCTCCGGCACATGGATGCAGATGGTGGCCCAGACCTATCTCATCCTCTACCGACTCCACGGGACCGGCGTCGACGTGGCCTTCGCAACCGGGCTCCAATTCCTGCCCTTGCTCCTGTTCGGGCCGTTCGGAGGCCTGATCGCCGACCGCTTGGACAAGCGGAAGGTGCTCTACGCCACGCAAATTTCCGCGGCCATGTTGGCTCTGGCTTTGGGCACGCTGGTGATCACCGATTCAGTGCGCCTCTGGGAGGTCTACGCCCTTGCCGCCGGGCTCGGCGTGGTGAACCTCTTCGACAATCCGGCTCGGCAGACCTTTGTCTCCGAGCTGGTGGGACTTGACCTGCTCCCCAATGCGGTGGGTCTCAACAGCGTGCTCATGAATTCGGCCCGGGTGATCGGCCCGGCCATCAGCGGTGTGCTCATTCTGACCCTGGGAGTGGCGACGTGCTTCATGGTCAACGCGGCGTCGTACATCGCAGTCATCTTCGCGCTCTCCCTGATGCGGGTATCAGATCTCTACCGCCGACCCGGTGTGACCCGGGCCAAGGGCCAGGTCCGCGAGGGACTTCGCTACGTCTGGGCCACGCCTGACCTGAAAATTCCCCTCATCTCCATGGCGGTGGTGGGCGTTTTCGCGTTCAACTTCACGGTGACCCTGCCGTTGCTGGCCAAATTCACCTTTCACGGCGGTGCCGGCCTGTACAGCGCCTTCCTGGCCGCCATGGGTGTCGGGGCGGTGATTGGCGGATTGTTCACCGCCCACCGGAGCCGTCCTTCCACGCGCCTGCTGGCCATCATCGGGCTGTTCTTCGGCGGCCTCATCCTGGCGGTAGCCCTCATGCCGACAAGAGTCGCGGCCATCATCCTCCTGGTCCCCATGGGGGCGGCCAGCATCTCGTTCATCGCCACCAACAACGCCACGCTTCAGCTTCGGTCTGATCCGTCCATGCGGGGAAGGGTCATGTCGCTCAACGCCATCGCCTTTCTTGGCAGCACGCCCATCGGAGCGCCGTTGCTCGGGTACATCAGTGACGTCGGCAGTCCCCGCGCCTCCCTGATGGTGGGCGGGGTGGCCACGCTATTGGCCAGCATCCCGCTGTTCTTCTTGGCCAACAGCCAGCGCGCCAACCTTCGAGCCAAGGAAGACGGGGATGTGGCACTGATGTCAGGTGCGGAGACAAATGTGATCCCGCTCTACGTCCCACACCCGAGAACTGACCAGGTGCGGCGGACGGTCTAGGGGTATGGACATGAGCGACGCCCTTCACCACGATCGGCGTCGGGCCGGATCGTTCGGCGACGACGCCGAGCTTTACGACCGGGCCCGTCCGCCCTATCCGGCAGAGATGGTGGATGCACTCATGGCCGAGGGACCGCGCTCCGTGCTCGACGTGGGATGCGGGACGGGCATCGCGTCACGGCTCTTCCAAGCCCGCGGCTGCCAGGTGTTGGGACTGGAGCCTGACTCACGGATGGCTTCGGTGGCCCGCCGCCAAGGGTTGATGGTCGATGAAGGATCCTTCGAAGAATGGGAAGCCAAGGGGAGGCTGTTTGACCTTCTCATCGCCGGGCAGGCGTGGCACTGGGTCGATCCGCAGGTCGGGCAACAGAAGGCGGCCGGCGCACTTCATCCTGGCGGCCGGCTGGGCCTCTTCTGGAACCAGTCCTTTCCCGCCGCCGAGGCCCGGGCGGTCATGAACCGCGTCTACGGGCGGCTGGCGCCGGCACTGGGGGAGAGTTCGGTCCTGATCGGCCGGAGGGACGGCTCAATGTATGAGTCCATCGCCAGTGTGGCGCGGAGCACGGGCCGCTTCGGTGACGTATCGGTCGAGGCGTACGCACACGACATGAGCTATTCGACGACGGAGTGGCTCAATCTCGCCACCACCCATAGTGACCATCGCACCCTCCCTCCGGCTGCCCGGCGGGCCCTCCTGGATGGGCTCCGGATCGCCATTGATGGCATCGGAGGACAGGTCCCAGTGCGCTACGAGACGACGCTGGTCACCGCAAGGACACTCGCTCTTTGATCCTCGTCTGATCGAACATGGCGGCCAACCGGGCGGGGAACGTCATGCCAAGAATCGCGAGTTCCTTGGCCTTCCCTGCGATACCTCGACCGCTCCGCCGCGGCAAGCGAATGCCACGTCAAGACGGCTTGGGCTCCTTGGGAAGTCCGAGGACGCGCTCGCCGACGATGTTGCGCTGTATCTCCGCTGCGCCGCCCCAGATCGTCTCCGAGCGCGAGAAGAAGAAGAGGGACTGGATGTTATTGACGGAATATCCGGTTCGCGCCCGACGTGCTCCGGGCAGCAATGCATTATCGGCGTCATCGCCCAGGAGAATCTGGCCCTCCATGCCCAGTATGTCCATGGCCAGCAACATGGTCTCTTGGTGCGCCTCGGACCAGAACATCTTGTTGCACGCACCGAGGGCCGCCGTGGTGTGGGTTCCATTGAGCACATCGGTCAAGGTCCGGTAACCGTTGATCTGCATGATCTTGATCTTCGACCAGGATCTGGCCAAGCGCTGGCGGGTGAGCGGATCGTGACTCACACCCCGCTCCTGAGCCAGGCGGAGGATTTCGTCGAATTCCTTCTGGAAGCGTCGGTGACCGGTGGTCGCCGATGTTCCTCGCTCGAACCCCAGCGTCGTCATGGCCACCTTCCACCCGTTGTTGATCCCACCGATCACGTTCTCTTTAGGGCAGCGCACGTTGGTGAAGAAGACCTCGTTGAATTCGGCTGATCCATCGACCTGCTCAATTGGCCGGACCTCGACGCCTGGCTGCTTCATGGGGACGAGCAGGTACGAAATCCCTGCGTGCTTGGGAGCCTCGGGATCTGTCCGTGCCAGGAGGAAGATGTAGTCGGCGTCGAATGCCTGAGTCGTCCACACCTTTTGCCCGTTGATGACCCACTCGTCACCATCGAGCTCGGCCCTGGTCTTCAGGCCCGCCAGGTCGGACCCCGCGTCGGGCTCACTGAAACCCTGGCACCACGAGATCCCTCCGCTGAGGATTCCGGGAATGAATTGCCGCTTCTGCTCATCGGTGCCCCACTGCAGGATTGTCGGACCTACCAACGTGTCACCGAAGAAGTCGCCCCGCAGCGGCGCCCCAGCACGGGCGAATTCCTCGGTGAGGACCACTTGTTGGAGGAGTGACAAACCCTTCCCGCCGTACTCAGCGGGCCAACTGGCGCAGATCCAACCACCCTCGAAGAGCTTGGCAGTCCATTCCTGGTGAAACGCCCTTCGCTCGTCGGGGGTCATCGAGAATTCCGGGTTCCCCCAACCATTTGGCAGGTTCTCCCGCAGCCACGCACTGATGACGCCTCGGAACTCTTCAGCTTCAGGGGGGTAGGTCAGGTCCATATCCGCACGGTACCTGCACGCCGCTTTGAGAGCGACCACCAGGCTGTCGTTGGGCCAATGGGATCAAGGGGTACAATGGCCGCACGAGCAAGCGCTAGAGCGAGTGACGCCCTGAACTGGGCATGAATGGAAGGAGGTGTGGCCATGTCGAGGGGCGAACCCCCCAGTAGCGACGCCGGCACACCTCCCCCCTCCCCTCTCGGCTGAGCTGCTGGTCGATTCCAGCATCCGAGAGAGCCGAAGTGCGGGTTGCGCGTCTGAGTTCGTGCCGGTCATTGAATGATTCCGTTGTGGCGTGCGCACGCGCGCCACAACGGTCTGCCCATTTGAACCTGAGCGCCCATCTGGCGCCGCACAGGAGGTAGCACCATGGCCACGCCACCATCGACACACGCGTCAACCCGGTCCGGATTCTCCCTTCCCGGACGACGTGAGGGGCCGGAGCGCCCGGCCCACCAGCGCCGCCGGCGCGCTCGCCGCATCCTGGCTTCAGAAGGCGTCTTCGACTCCATCGTCTCTTTGGCCGGAATTCTCGGGCGTCCGGTCACCAACCAGACCGGACAGGAGATTGGACGGCTCGACGATGTCGTCGCGCGCTGGTCGGATGGCCAGATGTATCCGCCGGTGAGCGGGTTGGTCATCAGAGTGGGCCGCCGCCTTGCCTTCGTGCCCGCTTCGGCCATCGATCGGATCGCCCACGCAGAAGTGCTCCTGCGCTCGGCCCGCCTCGATCTCCGTGACGTTGTCCGTCGTCCAGGGGAAGTACTCCTTTCCAAAGATGTCATGGACCACCAATTGGTCGATGTCGACGGGGTGCAGGTCATCCGGGCCGCCGACCTCTACTTGGCCGAAGTGCTCGGTCGCATCCGGCTCGTTGGAGCTGACGTTTCCACGGCCACCTTGTTGCGCCGTTTGGGTCCGCGTCGCCGGCGCCCCCAACCCACGCCGGACCGTGTCATCGACTGGGCCGCCATTCAGCCCTTCGGTGACTCCATTGAGAATGTCGACGGAGCCACCCAGGTGCGTCTCAAGACCACCCACGAGGGACTGCACAGGCTTCGTCCGGGTGAGCTGGCGGACTTGCTGGAGGATCTTCGGCGCGATGAGAGGCGCGAACTACTGGCCGGGTTGAGCGCAGACGAGGCAGCCGATGCCCTCGAGGAGATGCAGCCCGATGACCTCGAGCAGTTGCTCCGAGAGGCACACCCTGACGAGGCTGCGCGCCTTCTGGCCGCCATGGAACCGGATGAGGCGGTGGATGCCTTGCGAGACCTCCCGGCTGTCCACCGTGCCGAGGTCCTGCGCCGGATTCCTTCGCCGACCGCGCTGGCCCTGCGCGAGCTCCTGGGCTATCCCGAGGACGAGGCCGGCGGCATCATGACGTCCACGCTGGTCGTGGCCAGATCCAATTCCAGCGTGACCGAGGTGGTTGGCCAGCTCTCTGACGCCCGCAATCACGATGTCGATCTCGATGCCGTCGCCGTGGTGAATAAGGACGGACGCCTGGTGGGTGACGTGACCATTCTCATGATCCTGTTGGCTATGCAGACCCAACCCGAGGGCAGGATCTCCTCGCTTTTGACCGATGAGGATGTCGTCACAGTGCGACCTCATGCCTCGGCCGACGAGGTGGCCGGTCAATTGGTTGAGGCTCGTCGTCACTCCCTCGTGGTCGTGGACGACGATGGCCGGCCGATCGGGCGCATCCTGGCCGATGATGTGCTCGATGCCCTTGTACCCACCAAGGGACGCTTTCACTTTCCCCGCCTTTTGTCATGAAATTGAGGGTTCCGCGCCAGGGGCTTGTGTACCTTGCCGCGGCCGGACCGGGGCTGATCGCGGCCGCGGCCGGAAACGATGCCGGTGGCGTGGTCACCTATTCATCGGCCGGATCGCAATTTGTCTACCGCACCCTCTTTCTGATGGTTCTGATCACGGTTGCCTACATCGTGGTCCAGGAGATGGTGGCCCGCCTGGCCGTCCACACCGGCAAGGGTCTGGCCGCGCTCATACGGGAGGAGTTTCCTCTCCGGTTAACTGCGTTCGCCATTGTGGCTTTCGCCGTGGCCAATATCGGGCTGATGGTCACCGAGTTTGGCGGAATTGCCACTGCATTCGATCTCTTTGGTGTGTCGCGATACCTCTCGGTACCCATTGCCGCGGTGGCCATTTGGAGCTTGGTGCTCTTCGGTTCCTACCGCTACGCCGAACGGGTCTTCCTGTTGCTCACTGTGGTGTTCATCGCCTATCCCATCGCTGCCGTCCTCGGTCACCCGAACTGGCACAACGTCGTGTCGAACACCGTGTGGCCCCATTTCGTGGCGGACAAGTCGTTCCTGCTCCTTGCGGTGGCGCTCATCGGTACCACCATCACCCCGTACATTCAGTTGTATGAAGCAGGTGCAGTGGTCGACAGAGGCGTGAAGCCGGCGGAATATCACTTCCAACGCGTTGACGCCATCATGGGGGCCGTCCTGGCCGCCATCGTCGCCATGTCGATCATCGTGGCCACTGGGGCCACCATTGGTGGTTCGGGTCCATTGTCATCGGCCGCACATGCAGCGCATGCTCTGCGGCCCGTGGCCGGTCCCGCAGCGGAAGTTCTCTTCGGGCTGGGTCTCCTCGGCGCATCGGCGCTGGCCGCCGCTGTGGTCCCACTCTCGACCTCCTACGCCGTGGCGGAGGCCATCGGGGTGGAGCGCTCGGTCTCTTCGAGCTTCCGGCAGGCCCCGATCTTCCTGGGGCTCTTCACGATCCAGATCGTGGTGGGTGCCGCGGTGGTGCTGGTGCCGGGCAACCTGATCACCCTGATCCTGAACACCCAGGTCCTGGAAGGTGTGATCACCCCTATGACCTTGATCCTGATCCTGATCCTGGCCAATCGCCGTTCTCTGCTCGGATCGGCCGCCAATGGACCCTGGGCGCGCTGGCTGGGGGGCGTCTCGATCGTGTCCGTTGCCGCCGTGGCCTCGGCGTATGTGGTCGTGACGTTCCTGGGCTGGTTCGGCATCAAATGAGCGCTCACCTGGGCACGGTTGGAGATGCCGTTTGCGCCGGACCAGGGGGTTCGGGGAGGCTATGCGGCCATGGCTGGACCTGTCGGAACACCCTGTGCCTAAATCGCCCCGCCAGAAGTGGATCGAGACCAGGGAATCGTGGGAACGCTCCCGCCACATTGAGATCCCGCCGCGAATCGCTGCCGCACCACCGCAGCCTGGTGGTTTGCGGGTGGCCTTCCTCATCTACCGGGGTAATCCCCGCTGTGGCGGCCAAGGCGTCTACACCCGGCATCTGACCCGAGAACTCGTTGCTCTGGGCCATTCGGTGGAAGTGTTCGCCGGCCAGCCATGGCCAGAGCTCGATGAGGGAGTCGGCTTCACTCCCGTGCCCGGACTGGACCTCTACCGCGATCCTGACCCGTTCCGGGTTCCGCACCCACGGGAGTTCAAGAGCCGGGAAGATTGGCTGGAATTCGGTGTCATGTGCACCGCTGGCTTCGGCGAGCCGCTGGCCTACTCGCGGCGCGTCCGCAAGCTGGTGGCCGAGCGTCGAGACGAATTCGACGTCGTGCACGACAATCAATGCCTGGGCACCGGGATGCTGGGTCTGGTGGAAGACGGCTGGCCATTGCTGACCACCCTGCACCATCCGATCACCGTTGACCGTCAACTCGCCCTCTCCCACACGACGAATCCCTGGCAACGACTGACCACTCGTCGATGGTTCGGCTTTCTCGGTATGCAGGTAAAGGTGGCTCGAGCTCTTCCGGCCGTCGTGACGGTGTCCGAGAACTCGCGGACGGACATTTCATCGCAGATGCAAGTGCTGCCCGAACGTATGACGGTCGTCCCGGTGGGGGTGGATCACACGGTGTTCCGTCCCATGGAGGGAGTCACACCAATCCCTGGTCGCATCATGGTCACTTCATCGAGCGACGTTCCGATGAAGGGACTCGTCCCACTTCTGGAGGCGGTGGCCAAGCTGCGAACTGAACGCGAGGTCGAGCTGACCGTGATCGGCCGTCCTAATGAAGGTGGACGAGTGGAAAAGGCGATCGCTCGTCTCGGCCTTACTGACGTGGTGCACTGCGTGAGCGGGATGAGTGACGACGCATTGGCCCGTCTCTATGGCGAGGCCGAGGTCGCCGTCGTCCCGTCTCTCTACGAGGGCTTTTCATTGCCCGCTGTTGAAGCAATGTCATGCGGTGTCGCGGTCGTGGCGACCACCGGAGGGGCGCTTCCCGAGGTGGTGGGCACGGATGGGGAGACCGGCCTGCTGGTGGCTCCTGACGATCCGGGTGCTTTGGCGGGCGCCATCGGCCGACTGCTGGATGACCCCGCGTTGCGAGCCCGCTTGGGCGCGGCAGGCCGCGAGCGTGTGGTCAGCCGGTTCACCTGGCAGGTCACCGCAGCCGGTACCGCGGCGTGTTACCGGGCACTCTTGGACGGAAGGCAGCTTCCTGGCGCACCGACGGCGGACGTCCAAGGTGTCGGAGCCGCTGTCTTGAGCGGTGACGTGACATGTTGACGGTCGATTACGACAGGCTCGGCGTCGGTCCGGGCGATCGCTTGCTGGATCTCGGTTGCGGATTCGGAAGGCATGCCTTCGAGGCCGCCCGCCGCGGCGCCTCAGTGGTTGCTCTCGATGCCGGACCCGAGGAGGTGGCGCAAGTCCGGGGCACGCTGGGCGCCATGGTAGAAGCGGGGGAGCTGGCTCTCGATCATCCGGCTACAGCGGTGCAGGGGAACGCACTGGCCCTTCCCTTCCCAGACGGTGCCTTTGACCGGGTCATTGCCTCTGAGGTCCTTGAGCACATCCCCGACGATCTGGCTGCCATGAGCGAGCTCTCGCGCGTCCTTAGACCGGGAGGGACGATGGCGGTGACGGTGCCACGTTGTGGCCCCGAGGCCCTCAACTGGGCTCTCTCCGACGAGTACCACGACACTCCCGGTGGACACGTTCGCATCTACCGGCGCTCAACTCTTGAGCGGCGATTGAGCGCGACGGGACTTGTGCCGATTGGGCACCACCATGCCCACGGCCTGCACTCGCCCTACTGGTGGCTCCGCTGCCTGGTCGGTCCGAGCAATGACAGCCACCCCGCCGTCGAGGCCTATCACAAGGTCCTGGTGTGGGACATCGTCAAGGCGCCCTTCATCACTCGCGCTGCCGATCGGGTGCTGAACCCGCTCATCGGGAAGAGCCTTGTCCTCTATCTGTCCAAGCCGCAGCGCGCGGTGGCAGGTGTGCCCGAAGCAAAACCCAACGTGCCACGCGGCGTTCCCGGACGTCGCGGGCCAACGACTCCGAAACAAGGTGCCGCAGCATGACTTCCGAACGTGTCCGCTCTTACGAGGGAACGATTCCCGAGATTCCGGGGGTCCTCTCGAGTTCTGAAGTGCTGATGACGGCCCATGCCATCGCCGAGGTGCAGAGCCCAGACGGGATGATCCCCTGGTTCGAGGGCGGGCATTGCGACCCTTGGAACCATGTGGAAGCAGCCATGGCGATGACCGTGTGCGGTCTCACCTCAGAGGCCATGGATGCGTATCGCTGGCTGGCTGACTGTCAGCTCCCGGACGGCAGCTGGTTCAACTATTACCAAGGTGACGGGGTGAAGGATCAACGGCTCGACACCAACGTCTGTGCATACTTGGCCGCCGGTGCGTGGCATCACCACCTCATCACCGGCGATATCGAGTTCCTGGGCGAGCTCTGGCCAACGATTGAGAAAGGAATCGACTTCATCTTGCGTTGGCAACAGCCCGACGGGTCTGTGCTGTGGTCGCTTGACCCGGCCGGACGGAAAGAGGAGTACGCCCTCTTGACCGGATCGTCATCGATCTATCACTCCCTGCGGTGCGCAGTGGCTGTCGCTGAGTGCCTGGCCAAGGGCCGCCCGGACTGGGAGCTGGCCGCCGGGCGGCTCGGACACGCAGTGGCCCACCATCCCACCGCGTTCGCCCCCAAAGTGGAGTTCGCCATGGACTGGTACTACCCCATGCTTTCGGGGGCATTGGAAGGCGAAGCTGGTCGCCGACGCCTGGCTGAAGGTTGGTCGACCTTCGTCATGGAAGGGCTCGGGGTGCGGTGTGTCTCGACCGGAGACTGGGTCACCGCGGCCGAAACGGCCGAGTGCGTCCTCACTCTCGATGCACTTGGAATGGAGCGCCACGCGCTCGATCTGTTCGTGGCCGGCCAGAACCTCCGTCTGCCCGATGGCTCCTATTGGACCGGGATGGTCTACCCCGAGAACATCACCTTTCCCGAGCAGGAACGCACGACCTATACCTATGCCGCCATGGTGCTGGCCGCCGATGCACTGTCGAACACGACTCCTGCCGCCGGGCTGTTCCGAGGCGAGTGCCTCCCGGCTGCTCTGGATCTGGCTGAGCCTCATTGTGGCGGTGATGGGACTGCCGGATGCACCGCAATCGGAGTCCCGCAGCGCTCCTTTCGCGCCTGACCTTGCCGAGAACGCGCCGCGACGGGGAACCGATGAGTGTCCGCGTATCCTGGGTCGTCCGACGTACCCTGTTCGCCGGGTCATAAGCGGGGAACGTAAGGTCTTTCCTGTGTTCAACTCGTCCCGCCCTTCCCGACGCTACGACGGGCAGGTGGCCGTGGTCACGGGTGCCTCCTCGGGTATCGGGTGTGCCCTGGCCCTCACCTTGGCTGATCGGGGTGCCTCCGTCGTTGGATTGGCTCGCCGGCAAGACCTTCTCGACCAGCTCTCGGCTGAGTTGACCAGGCGATCGCCGGGCAGTGCCACGGAAGTGTGCGACGTCGGGGAAGCCGACGCCTATCAGGCCGCCCTGGGCCGCATAGAGGAGGATCGGGGGAGGATCGACATCCTGATCAACAATGCCGGCATCGATCTGATGCTGAGGGCTTCTGATGGCGCACTCTCCACGGTGCGCCGGGTGCTCGACATCAATTTTATGGGCACGGTCGCCGGCACCTTGGCGGTTCTGCCCGGCATGATTGAGCGCAGGTCAGGCATCGTGGTAAATGTCTCCTCGGATTCGGCACGTGCCCCTGAGCCGAGACAGGGCGCCTACGCCGCGTCAAAGGCTGCTGTCACGGCCTTTACGGATTCGGTGGCGCACGAAGTGGCTTCCCAGGGCGTGCACGTTCATCTCCTTTATCCCGGCTGGGTGCCGACCGCCATGGGATTGTCAGGCGATGAGGACGGAGGCTCGTTGCCTCCCAAGATGGTTCGGCGAACGGCAGATGGTGTTGCCACACTGGTGGCAGACCGCATGGGTGGTCCGAGGATCGACATCAACGCGGCGCACCTCCCGTTGCTGGCACCGTTCGTTCGCACGCTGGCACCTGGCATGTACCAGAAGGCCATGCGTCGCCTCGGCACCACCGGATAGGTCTTCGGGCGTCCGGTTGGCAACGTGGTCCTCAGCCGGGCGGGGCCACCCGCCGCAGGACCCGCAAGCTGCCACAGGCGCCGTCCTCAATGAACTCTTTCGATTCGAGCGCGGCGCAGTAGAGCTCGTAAGGAGGTCGTCCGCCGTCGGCGGGATCAGGGAAGACATCATGGATGGCCAGCCAGCCCCCAAGCGCCACTCGGGGAGCCCACCCCTTGAAGTCGGCCCACGCCGGCTCCTCGCCGTGACCTCCGTCGATGAAGCAGAAGGCCAACGACCGGTCCCAACGGGCAGCCACCGTGGGAGAGTCGCCGACTATGCCAACCACAGATCGTTCGAGTTCGGCCTCAGTGATGGCCCGACGCCAGTGCAACAAAGTGTCGATGCGACCCACATCGGGGTCAACCAGGTCCGGTTCATGGTGCTCCCAACCGGGTTGATTCTCCTCCGATCCTCGGTGGTGGTCGATGGAGAAGAGGACGGAACCCGTGACTTCGGCAGCCACGCCCAGGTAAAGCGTGGACTTGCCACACCAAGCACCGATCTCTACGAACGTCGAAGCCGCATCGGTCGGCGCATGGCGACCGGCACGCAAGGCCGCGAGAAGGAGCGCCTCGCCCTCATTGTCGGGCATGAATCCACGGGTGCGCCGAGCTGCACCAACCACATCCCGCACTCGGCCAGTGGTCGTCGCTGCGTCATCGGGAAGGGTGTCGGTCATCGGGCCACCAGATTGTAGATGGTGACGGCCGCGAACCCGAGAAAGACGAGGCCCCCAGCCACGCGGATCATGCGCACCGGGAGAACTCGCAGCAACGCCCGCCCGCTGAATGCGGCCAGGGCCGCGTCAGCCACGAACGCCAGCCCGGCGCCCACCCCGACGGAGAGCGGGTTGTTGTACCGGGCCACGAGGTTGACGGTCAGCAGCTGTGTGATGTCGCCCAACTCGCCGACGAGTACCACCCCGAACGCAGTGGCGATGACCTTGAATCGCGCAGTCGAGGGCGGCTCGTCCTCAACTCCCTTTTCACCTTGCGCGATCACGACTTTTTCGGGCACGAGGAGGAGGTAGAGGGCGCCGCCGACGAAGAGTGTGCTGATGATGATCTCGAGCATCGTGTGAGGCAGGAGAAGGAGCAACCGTCCGGCCATCACCGCCAGCACCGTGTGCACGAGAAACGCCGCCGAGCTGCCGATCCACACGTAAAGCGGATTGGAGCGACTCCCCAAGACCAGGGTGGCGATCATCGACTTGTCAGGCAGTTCGCTGAGGAGGATGACGGCGAACACCGTCGACATCACGGAGAGGTTCATCGGTCCGCCTTAACCGGCGTGCTCAACGACCGTCAGGTGTCTGTTGTCAAGAACGCAAGATCCGGGGAGCAACTTGGTGCGCTTGCCTGGTGACCTATGTATCAGGAGTTCTGGAGTGTTGAAGTGACGGCGCGCAGCGACTCGCCCAGGTGGTCCCTCTCACGAGCCGCGAATTCAACATTTACTCCTAGCCGCTCTATCGATTGGGTGACGCGCCGTGGACCTGAAGCCAACGGGTGATCATTGAGAAATCCGATCACGCCTGCCGCGAATGCAGCGTCGGCGCACAGGGTGGAGATTGACTCAATCATGCGCGAATGAGCGTTCTTCGGGAAACGTTCGAGCATGAAGTCCCACGACTCGGTCATTCGCTGCCAGATAGCCTGGCCACTCACCCGGTTGGCCAACAAGGAAGAGATCACCACGAACCCGTTCTGGCTCCGCACTTCACTCAACGCCAGATCGAAGGTCCGCAGTGAGAGTTCGACGTCGGGGAACGTCGAGAGAGCGATGAGCGAGCGCAACTCTTCTTGGGGAGTGGCGGCGGAGCGGTAGCGCGCCAGTAGCGCCTCGTAGTCGTCGGGTCGTACGAGTTGGGCCACCACAGCCAGGGTGGCACTTTCAATGTCAGCCGGGATCGGATCGTCGTTGCCGCCACCGATCGGCGAGGCATCGAATCGGCGCGCCGCCTCGGCCCGTACAGATTGGTCTGCGCCCACGGTTCCCATGAGGTGAATAGCCAGGGAGCGCAGGGTTGGCGTGCGGTCACCCTCGCCCTTGTGGGCGTCGAATCCGAGGTGGGCATGCAGCGGTCCGATGAGCCCGGCCACGGCACTTCGCAGTTCGGGGAGATCCTCTTCCGTCACGAAGCGCCGGCACAGCATGAGCGAGGCGCCCACCGGTACCCACGGTGTGGGTTCGGGCTCGAGGCCGAGCTTGGACGCCAATTGGAGGAACTCCAGGAGCGCCGAGTGGCCGGCCAACGTGGTGGCCCATGTATCGGTAAAGAGATTTGATCGCTCCAGGGGTGTCAGCTGTGGCAAGTGAGCCGCCAGCGCGGTGCGGTGTTCTGGTTCGTAACCAACCCGGAAGACGCCCCATCCTTCGGCGTTCACCACAGCCAATCCATGGTCGGCCTCGCCGAGCTCAACCGGTTTGCCGTCGAGGACAAGATTGCGCGTCGGTGCTCCTGGCCGTCCGTCGTCGGTCAGGGCCCGCACCGCCACCGGGACGTTCCAGGTGTCGCCAATGGAGGAGGTGGTACCTGATGGCACGGGCCCGAAAGCGAACGGCTGCTGGCTGAGCGTCCGGCCACTCAGCGAGACCAGGGGGTGCCCGCCCTGGAGAATGAAGGTATTCATGACGTCACGAACCGGGGCGCCACTGGCGCTCTCCAGTGCATCCCACAGATCGTTGGTCACGGTATTGCCGTAGGCGTGAGCCTTGAGGTACATCCGCACGCCGTCGCGGAACACGTCGGCGCCGATGTGCTGTTCGAGCATGCGCAGGACGCTGCAGCCCTTCTCGTACGTCAGGAGGTCGAACATCCCCTCGGCTTCCTTGGGTGGCCCGACCGGATACTCAATGGGTCGGGTGGCGTGCAACCCGTCGATACCCAGCGCGGCGTCACGGGTGGGCGCAAAGCCGACCCAACGGTCCCATGAAGGCCTGAAGGCATCGACACAGAGTGTCTCCATGAAGGTGGCGAAGGCCTCATTCAACCAGATGCCCTCCCACCAACCCATGGTGACTAGGTCGCCGAACCACATGTGGGCCAATTCGTGGGCGATGACATCGGCCACCCGCTCGAGCTCGGCCCGAGCTGCATTCGCCGGATCAATGAGTAGCGCCGTGTCGCGGAAGGTGATGCAGCCGAGGTTCTCCATAGCGCCGGCAGCGAAATCGGGGATGGCGACCAGGTCCACCTTTTCGCCGGGGTACGGGATGTTGAAGTAGTCGGTGAAGAAGCGGAGCGCGAACGCACCGACATCGAGAGCGAAGTTGGCCAACCCCCGCTTGCCGGGGGTGAAGACCACCCGGAGCGGAACACCTCCGACGTCAACCGTCTTGGACGTCTCCAGATGCCCGACGATGAGAGCCACCAGGTACGTCGACATCTTCATCGTCGGAGAGAACTTGACGCGGTTCTTGTCACCCACCCTGACCTTTTCGATAATCGGTGAATTCGAGAAGGCTTCGACATCGCGGTCGATGATCAATGTGATCTCGAAGACGGCCTTACGATCGGGTTCATCCCAACAGGGAAAGGCGCGCCTGGCGTCGACCGACTCGAATTGGGTGGTGGCGATCGTATGGGTCTCTCCGGCGGCATCCGTGTAGGTGGATCGGTAGAAGCCGCGCAGCTTGTCATTCAGGTTTCCGGTGAACCGGCAAGAGACTGTGCATGGCCCGGTTGGCAATGCGGCTGACGGACGGAACATGACCTGCTCCATCTCGTCGTTGAAAGTGACCGCGCACCCGATGACTCCTCCTCCCTCGGGCCACACCTCCACGTCGCTAATGGCGAGCTCGGCCGCATTGAGCACCAACTCGCCCACTGGCTCGTGCACCATCACGTCGATGGAGACCGTTCCCGAGAAGCTGGCCGACCCCACGTCGGGTTCGATCTCAATGCGATAGGTCTCGGGCTCCACGCTCCGTGGTAGGCGGAATACTTCTGAGCCCTGAGCCGGAGCCGGCGCGGGGGAGGAAGGAACCATGGCTGCGAAGGATACCTGCCTCGCTCCGAGTAGGTTCTCGCTCCGTGCCTGCCCATGAATCAGCGCAGTCAGTCCCCAGCCAAAACGGTACCGCGGCCGAGCTAGATCTGGTGGCCATCGGATCGCCCCTGCTCGATGTCATTGAGATGACCACCACCCAGCAGCTGGCGATGGTCAGCCTGGAGAAGGGGACCATGACCCTGATCGACCTTGTCACCGCGAACGCAGTGCAGGAGCTCATGGGGGCACCTCGCTTTGTCTCCGGCGGATCGGTAGCCAATACCGCGGTGGGAATCGCCGAACTCGGAGGTACCGCGGGCTACATCGGCGCCGTGGCGGACGATGACGTGGGCCGGACCTACACGGAGAATCTCCGCCGGGCCGGGGTCGAATACGAGCCCAGCTTCAGCGAATCGGCGGCCGGCGATGGCTTGGGGACCGGCCGTTGCATTGTGCTGATCACCGAGGACGCCGATCGGACGATGGGCACCTACCTCGGGGCCGCGTCCACGCTCTCGCCGGCCGGTGTGCCAACCGGATTGGTGGAGCGGGCGTCCATCGTGCTGCTCGAAGGCTATTTGTGGGACGTCCCGGCAGCCAAGGAGGCCATGCGCCACGCGGCGGCGACGGCCCATGAGGCGGAGGGCTCCGTCGCCCTTTCCCTGTCGGACCCCTTCTGCGTCGGACGGCACCAGCGTGAGTTTCTCGAACTGTTGCTGGATGATGTCGACATCCTTCTGGGTAATGAAGAGGAGATCACCATGCTCTTCGGTGCCTCATCCCACAAAGATGCATTGGAGGCAGCCGAGGAGACCGGCCTCCTCGTGGTGATGACCAGGGGGGCCCAGGGATCCGTGGTCCTCACGCCGCACGGCCCCAAGGCCGTCGCCGCGGCCCAAGTGGAGAAGGTGGTCGATACCACTGGAGCCGGCGACCTCTTCGCGGCCGGCTTCCTGTACGGGCTGACCCACGGCATGGACCCGGTGGAGAGTGCGCGGCTGGCCAGCCTGTGCGCAGCCGAAGTGATCTCCCACACCGGAGCGCGTCCTGAGGTGGACTTACGGGCATTGGCCGGCGCCGCCGGGCTGCTCCCCGAATAGCAGGACCGGCGTCTTGTCACTGTCCATCGGAATCGTCGGACTGCCCAACGTCGGCAAGTCAACACTCTTCAACGCGCTGACGAACAACGAAGTGCTGGCGGCCAATTACCCTTTCGCCACCATTGACCCCAACGTGGGCGTGGTGGCGGTGCCCGACGCCCGCCTGGCCCAGTTGGCCTCCCTCTTCGGCGATGCGCCGATCATCCCCGCTACCGTCACTTTTGTGGACATCGCAGGGATCGTGCGGGGTGCGTCGCAAGGCGAGGGGCTGGGCAACAAGTTCCTGGCCGCCATCCGGGAAAGCGATGCCATCTGCCAGGTCGTCCGCGTATTCCACGATGATGATGTGATCCATGTCGACGGCAAGGTCGACCCGGAAGGCGACATCGCCACGGTCAACACGGAACTGATCCTGGCCGACCTGCAGACCGTGGAGAACCGGTTGCCCAAGCTGGCCAAAGAAGCTCGGGCCAACCCGTCGCTCAAGCCCGCGTCCGAGGCAGTGGCCGTGGCGGAGCGGATCCTGAGCGACGCCCGCACCATCTCGAGTGCGGCAGCTGAAGGAGAGGTCGACGTCGACCTTCTGTACGACCTGCATTTGCTCACGGCCAAACCGTTTATTTACGTCTTCAACGTCGACGAGGCTGCGCTGGGCGATGCAGAACTGGCCACTCGGCTGACCCAGAGCGTGGCCCCGGCCCATTCCATCGTGCTGTGCGCACAGATTGAGGCCGAGGTGGCCAGCATGGCGCCAGAGGATGCCAAGGAGTTGCTGGAGAGCTACGGGGAAGAGGAATCGGGCCTGGAGAAACTGGTGCACGTCGGCTTCGCCACCCTCGGACTGCAGACGTTTCTCACCGCCGGGCCCAAGGAGGCCCGGGCATGGACCATCCACATCGGCGATACCGCCCCGAAGGCAGCCGGCGTCATCCACACGGACTTCGAGAAGGGGTTCATCAAGGCCGAGGTCGTGAGCTTCGAAGACCTCATGGAGATGAAGTCCGTGGTGGCCGCCCGCGCCGCTGGTCGAGCACGCATGGAGGGCAAGGACTACAAGATGGTCGACGGCGACGTCGTGGAGTTCCGTTTCAATAACTGAGGTTCAGTTGGTCACCGTGAAGGCGGTATGTAGCTCGCGGCCCAATGGGGTCAGCACGTACCAGAGGCCGCTGTCCTGATCGATGGCCTGTCCGGTCACCATTCCAGGTGTCACATCGAGGTTGTAGGTGTAGAGCGGGTGGCCGCCGTAGGAGAGCTGGCGTGACCCGTCGTTGCGCTTCAAGGTGCCGATCAGCGATGCGCTGACGCCATGGCCGACCGACACCGAGCTGGGCGCGGCCAGGGGCGGCCATTGGAAGACACACCCGTCGTTCACGCACGCACTGTGGGTGGGCGTGTCGGGGACGAAGTCGTAGAGCGTGGCGCCGAGGCCGGTGGCCAGGATCGGCCCTTCCGGTGAGTGCTGAATGGTCAGGGTGAGGCTGGGGTCGGTGGTCGGTGGGGACGAGAGCCTGGTCACATTGCCAGCCGCACAGGATGTCGAGGTGAGGGTAAGGCCGATGAAGGCTGCCGCGACGATGAGGGGCCGACGGCGCAGCCGACCTCTCATGGAGAGCCAGACGCGGGGACGTTGGTTCGGAGCAGCCAACTGATCGAGGCGAGGGCCTGGGTGATCGTCCAGTCGGGCCCCTGGGGATGGTCGAGCCCCTGCCTGCCACCCGTGTTGAGCAGCGACGACAGCTTCTTGTTCAACCGGCCACCGAGGTTCGGGGCGCTGGCGTCCACGAAGCGCTCATGCCCGTCGGTGCCGATGAGGATGTAGCCGTCGGTGTGGGCCACGTCGTAGGTGAGGGGTCGGCCGGTGTACCAGTCGAGGCCGGGTGGCTGGCCTTCCGGCACGACCTGGTAGCTCACTCCGAAGTACTTCCAGAATGTGGCCACGTTGGCCGGGGTCCCGGTCCAGAGGTTCCAGTCGGCGCCGAACTCCTTGGCGTAGGCGGCCAGCCGGGCCACCGAGTCGCGTCCCGGATCGATGGTGGCTTCCACGAAGGCAACCCTGCCGCCCAGTCCGGCGTGGCGCAGGTCGCGCTGGAGGCTGATGAAGGCGCCTGTCACCAGCGGGCACTCGTCCTGGCACAGGGTGAGAAAGGGGGCCAGGACGACCACCTTGCCCGTGAGGGACCTCAGCGAGGTGGCCTGGCCGAGTTGATTGACCAGGGGGACATCCTTCGGCGTGGGCCGGTCGAGGATCAGCCCTTGACTGGCCGGGGGAGGCGGGGGAGCGGAGGTGCCACAGGAAGCCAGGACAGAGCCCACGGTCAGCGCGAGCACGAGGCACAGTGGCGTGCGGCGTGAGGGGCAGCCCATTTCGGGGACCATCCTTAGCGGGTGGGGGAAGCGGCGATAGTCAGGGCCGCGCCAGAGCGGCGTCAGTCGTCGTCCCGGTCAGGGGGAAGGAAGGCGAAGGGGAGGTCGGCCAGTGCGACGAGCGTGGACGAGATCCAACGCGTCAGGCCGTCGAGCACCGGTTCGATCTCGGCCGGGTTCTCGAGCTGGGACTCGTTGAAGCGGATGGAACCTTCATAGGTGGCCTCGACGGCCCAGCGCACCCCGTTACCGGCGTGCACCTGCTCAATGGTGGTCGCCGTGCGCACCAGGGCATCGACTCCGAGGAGCGGATTGGCCTCGGGCAGGGCCAGGAGGACCTTCTCCGTGTCGGGGGCCTCGGCCAGACGCTGGATGCGGAGGGCGACTTCGATGACGACCTCGGGAAGCTCGTCGGGCGGCTCGCCGATCGACCAGCTGCGATACGAGGTCTGGCTCCAGGTGGGCCAGTCCACCGAGACGTCGGCCCGCACCCGGGGAGGTTGCATCTCACCGGGGAGGCTGTAGGAGGTCTCCCAGGACACATCACCCAGGAACACGTCGATCTGGAAGCGCTCCTCCACGGCCTGGCGCTGGAGGAGCGCCCGCTCGAAGGAGCGCTGGATGCCACTGATGATGTCGACAAGGAGATGATCGAGCACTTCTCGCAGAGGATAGACGGGCCACGGGCGGGGGCTGTTACCGTCGACTGGATGAGTGCCGGGTCGGTGTGGCTGGAACGGCGGGTCATCGCCTACGCGCACCAGGGGGGGGCGTGGGAGGCACCGTCGTCGACCATCCATGCCATCACGCACGCGTTGGCGTCGGGGGCCAACGCCATTGAGCTCGATGTGCACGCCACGGCCGACGGCGAATTGGTGGTCTGCCACGACGCTTCGGTCGACCGCACCACGGCTGCCAGCGGGACGATCGTCAGCTTCACCCTGGCCGAGTTGCGCCAGCTCGACTTCTCCTACTGGTGGATCCCGGGCGCCGACGTCACGCCGGGGCGGCCCGCCGACGAGTACCCGTTGCGGGGCCGGGCCCCTGATGACCCGCGCTTCGGGATCGCCACCCTGCGTGAAGTGCTCGAGCAGTTCCCCGGCGTGGTGCTCAACCTCGACATCAAGCAGACGGCGCCGCTGGTGCCCGCCTACGAGGAGGCGCTGGCCCGACTGCTGGCCGAGTTCGGGCGCACCGACGACGTGATGGTGGCGTCGTTCCTCGACCCGGCCACCGATGCCTTCCGCACCTTCGCCCCGGACGTGCCCACCTCGGCCGGCACCCTGGCCACGGCCGAGTTCTGGCGGGCCGTCCAGGCCGGTGGGGCGGTGCCGGAGACACCGACGCTGGCGTATCAAGTACCCGAGCGCCGGGGTGACCTGGTGATCGTCGACGAGGCGTTCGTCGAGGCGGCACACCGGAGTGGCAACGCGGTCCATGTGTGGACCGTCAACGATGTCGCTGCGATGGAGCGTCTGGTGGATCTGGGCGTCGACGGAATCATCTCGGATGTGCCGAGCGTGTTGAGCAGGGTGCTGGTGGCGCAGGGTGTTGGCTGGGACGGGGGCTAGCGGTGTTCTCGTGAGGCTGTGCCAATGAGGCGACGCACGACGCCACATGAATGTAGGGTCACCCCGATCGTTGTAGGGTCCCCGTCGACGATGCGGCACCGTAGATTGGAGACTGAGTGAAGCGTTCGCTGACCATGCTTGGAGTTTCTCTGGCGTTGACGGTGGTCTCGGCCACCGCTGCGCAGTCTGTGGCCGGTGCTTCGGGTGGCGCATCGGGAGCGGGAGGAGGTCCGAAGTCCCATCATGCGGTCGGCACGGGTGGCACTTCGGCCTCAGCTGGCCCAAGCACGCCAGCCCCTCAAGACGTGAGGTCCCACGTGGTCATCCCCAGCAACTGGTCCATGGTGCCCAGTCCCAACACCTCGACCTCGCAAAACAATTATCTCAACGGTGTGTCGTGCGTCACCGCGTCGTACTGTGTGGCCGCCGGCTATGCCAACAACGGCAGCTTCGACCAGACCCTGGTCGAGCAGTGGAACGGGCATACCTGGTCCATCGTTTCCAGTCCCAACACCTCGACCTCGCAAAACAACGACTTCTATGACGTGTCGTGCGTCACCGCATCGTTCTGTGTGGCCGCCGGCTATGCCAACAACGGCAGCTTCGACCAGACCCTGGTCGAGCAGTGGAACGGGACGGCCTGGTCCATCGTGCCCAGTCCCAACACCTCGACCTCGCAGGCCAATTACCTCTACGGCGTGTCGTGCGTCACCGCATCGTTCTGTGTGGCCGTCGGCTCTGCCTCCAACGGTTCTGTCGACCAGACCCTGGCCGAGCAGTGGAACGGGGCGGGGTGGTCCATCGTGCCCAGTCCCAACACCTCGTCCTCGCAATACAATTATTTCAACGGTGTGTCGTGCGTCACCGCGTCGTTCTGTGTGGCCACCGGCTCTGCCTCCAACGGGACCTTTAACCGGACCCTGGCCGAGCAGTGGAACGGGACGGCCTGGTCCATCGTGCCCAGTCCCGACACCTCGACCTCAGAGGACAATGATCTCAATGGTGTGTCGTGCGTCACCTCGTCGTTCTGTGTGGCCGCCGGCTCCGCTGGCGTCGCCACCAGCGGCCATTATGTGAACCTGGTCGAGCAGTGGAACGGCAGTGCGTGGTCCATCGTGAATGTCCCCGACGCCAATGCCGCCTTCGGCGATGTACTCTTGGCGGTTCACTGCTCCGGTCCCACCTCGTGCGTTGCGGGCGGCTATGTGAACACCATCGACAACACTGACAACACCTTCGTGAGTGAGGCCCTGACCTGGAACGGCACCGCCTGGGCCGTGGTAAATGTCCCCGAGCCGGCCGCCACCGCCCAACTCGACCAGATCAACGCTCTGTCCTGCGTGCCGGGAGCCGTCTGCGTCGGCGTCGGCTACGCCACCTTCGGGAGCAGCAGCACCTCGCAGACCCTGGCCCTGTCGGCCCCGATCACCCGGCCGGGGTACTACCTGGTGGCCTCCGACGGCGGCATCTTCACCCACGGGGGCGCGCCGTTCTACGGTTCGACCGGCAACATCGTGCTCAACAAGCCCATCGTGGGCATGGCAGTGACGCCCGACGGCGGGGGCTACTGGCTGGTGGCTTCCGACGGCGGCATCTTCACCAAGGGCGACGCCGGCTTCTTCGGCTCGACCGGCAACATCGTGCTCAACAAGCCGATCGTGGGCATGGCGGCCACCCCCGACGGTCAGGGTTACTGGCTGGTGGCTTCTGACGGCGGGATCTTCACCAAGGGCGACGCCGGGTTCTACGGTTCGACCGGCAACATCGTGCTCAACAAGCCCATCGTCGGTATGGCGGCCACCCCAGACGGGATGGGCTACTGGCTGGTGGCCTCCGACGGTGGGATCTTCACCAAGGGCGACGCCGGGTTCTTCGGCTCCCAAGGGGCCACCGCACTCAACAAGCCCATCGTCGGTATGGCGGCCACCCCCGACGGGGGCGGCTACTGGCTGGTGGCTTCTGACGGCGGCATCTTCACCCACGGCGACGCCGGGTTCTTCGGCTCCCAAGGGGCCACCGCACTCAACAAGCCCATCGTCGGCATGGCGGCCACGTCGGACGGAGGGGGCTACTGGCTGGTGGCCTCTGACGGCGGCATCTTCACCCACGGCGACGCGGTCTTCGCCGGTTCACAAGGGAGCACGGTGCTCAACAAGCCCATCGTCGGCATGGCGGCCTAGCGGCGGCAGGACGGCACAATGGCGACCATTGGCAATCGCCCGCCGTCGAGCCGGCTCTTGTCAACAACATGATTGGGAACTGCGGCTAGCCGCGCCCGCAATTCGGCTTCTTGCCGTGGTTGGCCTTCTTCTTGGCCCTCAGCTTGCGTTTCACAGTCCGTTTCGACATAAGCGTGAGAGCTTAGACCCATTGGGGCGGTTTCGAACGCGGCGGTCTTCGGCGGGCCGGTCGCCGGCACCGGAATGGAAGGCGGTGGTCCGGTAGTCTCGGGCACCTATGCGGTCCGGATGGCTGCTGTGCGATGGCGACGTGGTGTGCGCATTGGAGATTGCCGAGTCTTTCGGCGAGCGGTTGAAGGCGCTGCGGGGGCGCACGACCTGTGAGGGTGGGTTGCACCTGGACGGGGTCAGGTCGGTGCACACCGCCGGGATGAAATTCGCAATCGACGTGGCCTTCCTGAACGAGGACCTCACGGTGCTGCGCCTGGCCCGCCTGAAGCCCTGGCGCCTCGCCCTGGGGCGGATGGGTGTGCGTAGCGTGCTGCAGACCGAAGCAGGCTCGCTGGAGCGTTGGGGGGTCCAGGTGGGTGATCAGATGGTGATCCGCCTGATGGCGTGAGCGGGCCGGCATGAATGGGGAGGGGCACGGCCGATTGGTGCTGTTGGCCACGCCGATCGGGAACCTGGGGGACCTCTCGCCCCGGGCCCGCCAGGTCCTGGCCGAGGCCGACCTGATCTGCTGCGAGGACACCCGGCGCACCCGGGCCCTGCTCTCGGCCATGGGGATACCGGCCGGCGGAGCCGAGGGTGACCGGCTGCTGTCCCTGCACGGGCACAACGAAGCGTTACGGCTGGAGCGGGTGGCGTCATGCGTGGCTGGGGGCGGCACGGTGGCCGTGGTGAGCGATGCGGGCACGCCGGGTATCTCGGACCCGGGCTCTTGGCTGGTGGCCGAGCTGGCCGCCGCCGGCGAGACGGTCAGCGTGGTGCCGGGCCCGACGTCGGTCATCGGGGCCCTGGTGGTCAGCGGGCTCCCGACCGACCGCTTCTGCGTGGAAGGGTTCCTGCCCCGCAAGGGCGGCGAGCGTCGGGAGCGGATCGCCGCCCTCATGGCCGATGTGCGCACCACCGTGGTACTCGAGGCACCCGGTCGGGTAGCCGGCACCATGGCCGACCTGGCAGCGGTCGATCCGGAGCGGCCGGTGGCCGTCGTGCGCGAGTTGACCAAGGTGCACGAGGAGGTGTGGCGCGGGACCGTGGGGGAGGGCGCCGGGGTCTATGGCGAGCGATTGGTGCGAGGCGAGGTTGTGCTGGTCATCGGCGGGGCGCCGCCAGCCGGGCCAGTGAGCGACGAGGAGATCGAGGTCGCAGTGCGGGACCGCATGAGTGGAGCCATGGGCGAGGGTCCGCGGCAAATCGCCGAAATCCTGTCGGTCGAGTTGGGCGTGGCCCGCCGGCGGGTCTACGAGACGGCACTGCGGATTCGGGCCGGAGCCGGGAGTCCCTGAAGGCGCCGGTACGCTACGCCGGTGCCGCCTTACTACCTGACCACGCCGATCTACTACGTGAACGACTCGCCGCATGTGGGCACGGCGTACACGACGGTGAACGCGGACGCGCTGGCCCGCTGGCACCGGCTGCTCGGTGACGACGTCTTCTTCATGACGGGCACGGACGAGCACGGGGCGAAGATCGTGGAGGCGGCCGAGGCCAATGGCACCACGCCCCAGGACTGGACCGACCGCACGGCGGCCCGATTCGTCGAGGCCTGGGACCGCCTCGACATCGGGTACGACGACTTCATCCGGACCACCGAGCCCCGCCACTACGCCGTGGTCCAGCAATTCCTGCAGCAGATTTACGACAACGGGTTCATTGAGCTGGCGCCCTACACGGGCCTCTACTGCGTGTCCTGCGAGGACTACTACACCGAGGAACAGCTGGTCGATCAGAAGTGCCCGGTTCACGGGCGGGCCGTGGTGGAGATGCAGGAGGACAACTACTTCTTCAAGCTGAGCGCCTTCGAGCAGCAGCTGCTCGACTACTACGAGGGCCACCCCGACTTTGTGCGCCCGACGTCCAAGCGCAATGAGGCTCTCGGCTTCATCCGGGGCGGCCTGAAGGACGTCTCGATCACCCGCACCTCATTCTCCTGGGGCGTCCCGGTGCCCTGGGACAGCAGGCACGTCTTCTACGTCTGGTACGACGCGCTCATCAACTACCTGACCGTGGCCGGCTTCGGTGGCGATCCAGATGTGTTCGCGTCACGCTGGGCGGCGGCGCACCACTTGATCGGCAAGGACATCTTGAAATTCCACTGCGTCTGGTGGCCGGCCATGTGCATGGCGGCGGGGATCGATCCGCCGGCGGAGATTTTCGTGCACGGCTACCTGCTCATGGGCGGGCAGAAGCTGGGCAAGACGATGATCCAGTCCGGTGTGGTCGGGGTGGGCGAGGAGATACGGGCCCTCAAGATCACCGAGGTCTCACCGCTGGCCCTGGCCGATGAATTCGGGGTCGACCCGTTGCGCTACCACCTATTGCGCGAGGTGCCCCTGGGAGGCGACGGGGACTTCTCCTTCGAGGGGATCGTGGCGCGCTTCAACTCCGACCTGGCCAATAACCTGGGCAACCTGGTCTCCCGGGTGGCCACCGTGGTCCACTCGAAGTGCGGCGGGGTGGGGCCGGCCTGCGATCCGGCCAGTGCGCTGGCAGCCAATGCGGCTGATGTACTGGCGGCCAGCAGCGAGGCGTGGGGTCGCTGGGCACCCCACGAGGCGCTGGAAGAGACCTGGCGCCTCATCGGGGCGGCCAATGCCCAGTTGGAATCGGCCGAGCCCTGGAAGATGGATCCGGGACCCGCCGTCGATGCGGTGCTGGGCAATGCCCTCGAGGTGCTGCGGATCGTGGCCATCCTGCTGGCGCCGGCCATGCCGAGCACGGCGGCCGAGATCTGGCGCCGGATCGGGGTCGCGGGTGACCCGGTGTCGGCCCACCTCCCGGGTGATGCCGCCTGGGGCGGCTATGGCGGCGGTGTCAGCGTGGTCAAGGGGGACCCCCTCTTCCCCCGGCGCAAGGCCTGACGTGGGCGGCTGGTTCGACTCCCACTGCCATGTGCAGGAGAAGTATCTCGGCGGGGACCATCCCGGGGACGGTGAGTCGGACCTGGACCGGGTGTTGGAACGGGCGGCGAGCGCCGGGATCGACCGACTGGTGTGCATCGGGACGGGGGTGGCCACCTCGCGCCAGGCGGTGGCTGTGGCCCGGCGGGAGCCAGTGAGCGTGGGCGGAAGTGGAGGCGGACGCGGGCCTCGGGCGTGGGCATCCATCGGGCTCCATCCCCATGAGGCCAGTGAGGGAGCGGACGGCGTGGCCCGCCTGCTGGAGGAGGAACTGGCGGCCGGTGACGGCGCCGTGGTGGCGGTGGGTGAGTGCGGGTTGGACTACTACTACGAGCACTCGCCGCGTGATGCGCAGCGTGCCGCCTTTGCCGCGCAGATTGCGCTGGCCCACACCCACAAGCTGGCGTTGGTGATTCACGCGCGCGACGCATGGGATGACCTCTTCGACATTTTGGGCGCCGAAGGAGTGCCTGAGCGCACCGTGCTGCACTGCTTCACCGGGGGCCCCGAAGAGGTGGATCGATGCTTACGCGGCGGCATGTTCGTGTCCTTCAGCGGCATCGTGACGTTCAAGAATGCTGGAGAGGTGCGCCGGGCCGTGGCGCGTTGCCCCCTTGATCGGTTGCTGGTCGAAACCGACAGCCCGTTCCTCGCTCCGGTGCCCAAGAGAGGGCAGACCAACGAGCCGTCGTACTTGCCATTCGTCGGCGCGGCGGTGGCCGAGGTGAAGGGCTGCGACGTCGAGACGATCATGACGGGATCGGCGGCGGCGGCGGCGACTGCATTTGCGACGATGGTGTAATTCACGCGTTGTTGTGCGGAATACGAGAACCTTCTGACCTGGGCTTATAGGGTTGAATTTGAGCAGAAAGTGACGTTGACCTGGGTATTCGTATAAATATCGTTCCGACCTTGCCCTCTGACCTGGGGAAATAAGAACCAAAACGAGTTACGTCCATTTCTCATTTGCGTGACCCCCAACTTGTTCCCTATGTTCTCCACAACCCCCTCGCCGGCCTTGTGCTGGCGCGGGTGCACTGTCCCCGGAGAAGGGTGGAGCCCTGCGGAAACAGAGCACTCAGGGGAGGCGCCTCGGCGTCGCCGCTGGACTTTGCGGCGCGTTGTTCGGAGTGCCTTTCCTTTTGCTTCAGAACGGACCGGCGCACGCGCAAAGCGTGACGGCGGCGGCATCCCGTGTACACGCACATCGGGTGTATGCCTCGTCGCGTCTCGATGCGGTCGTGCTGCCATCGCACCTCGTGCTCTTCCAGACCCCGCTCACGTTCACGACGACGTCGGCCATGACGACGCCTCCTCCACCTGCGCCTGTCGCATCGACCACGACAACCGTGGCGACCGCGCTAGTTTCCCGGGCCCTGGTCGCCCCAGTGGCCTCCTCTGTTCCGGCGCCGAGGCCGACGGCCCATTCTGAGGTTGGTGAGGTGACGTGGTACTCCCAAGCGCCGGCGGGAATGTGTGCCAGCCCTTCGCTTCCATTCGGAACCGTGGTGACGGTGACCAACACCGCCACGGGTGCCTCGACGAGTTGCACGGTCGACGACCGGGAGGAGTCGGGCTACCCGAGGGTGCTCGACATGTCGCCCTCGGGCTTCGCCCAGCTGGCTGACCCCAGCCGTGGAGTGGTGGAGGCAACAATCTCCTGGTGACCCATTCCGGAGCCGACATAGCCCAGCTACTGTCGGCACACGGATTGCGGCCCAGCCGGGCCCTGGGCCAGAACTTCGTCGCTGACCCCAACACGGTACGGCGCATCGCCCGTCTGGCTCAGATCGGGCCCGATTCCTCGGTGCTCGAGTTCGGGGCCGGCCTGGGTTCCCTGACGTTGGCCCTGGCCGAAACCGGGGCCCGGGTGGTCGCCGTGGAGGTGGATCGCTACATTGTCCCGGCCCTGCGGTCAATGGTCGAGCCAGTGGGCGCAGAGGTGGTCGAGGGTGACGCCATGGCCCTCAATCTGGCCGAGATGCTGGCCGAGCGAGGTGGCGGGTCATGGTCGCTGGTCGCCAACCTGCCCTACAACCTGGCCACCCCGCTGGTCTTCCGCACTCTGGTGGAGGTGCCGGCTGTAGTGCACCTCCTGGTCATGGTGCAGCGTGAAGTGGGAGAACGTATGGCGGCCAGGGTGGGGGAACCGGCCTACGGGTCGGTCTCGGTGCGGGTGGCGTACTTTGCCCGCTCCAGTGTGGCCGGCCGCATTCCGGCCTCGGTGTTCATCCCCCGCCCCCGGGTGGAGTCGGTGCTGGTACGCCTGGAACGGAGGGAGACGCCGGCGGTCGACCCCGACCTGGTGTCCTACGAGCGTCTGGCTGCCGTGGTGAAGGCCGGCTTCGGGCAGCGGCGCAAGATGCTGCGGCGCTCGCTGGCCGGGGTGGTCGAGCCGGAGGCCTTCGCCCGGGCCGGCATCCGCCCCGATGCCCGGGCCGAAGAACTCACCGTGGAGGAATGGGGCAGGCTGGCGCAATGAAGCGAGTCGTGGCGCCGGCGAAGCTCACCTTGACGCTGTCGATCACCGGAGTCCGTCCCGACGGGTACCACAACCTGCGGGCCGAGATGGTGTCCCTGAGCCTGGCCGATGTGCTCACCTTCACCAACGGCGGTTCCGGACTGACGGTGACGGCGGATCCGGGAACCCGGGCCGGGGCGCTGGCGGAGACGGATGCCAACCTGATCACCTCGGCCCTGGCCGCGGTGGGGCGCACGGCTGCCGTGCACCTGGTCAAGCGGATCCCTGTGGGCGGCGGACTGGGCGGCGGGTCCTCGGATGCTGCGGCGGTGCTGCGCTGGGCCGCCTGCCACGATCCTGCCGTTGCCTTGCGGCTCGGAGCCGATGTCCCCTTCAGCGTGGCCGGTGGGCGTGCCCTGGTCGAAGGGATCGGCGAGCGTGTCACGCCGATGCCCTTTCAGGCGCGTGACTTCCTGTTGCTGGTGCCACCCTTCGGAGTCGACACCAGCCAGGTCTATGAGGCCTGGGACGAGGCACCGACGATGGAAGGCCCCAATGCGCTGACCGCCGCGGCGTTGCGGGTCGAACCGAGGCTGGCCGACTGGCGGGATGCCCTGGCCGATCTGGCCGCCTGCCAGCCCACCCTGGCCGGGAGCGGCTCCACCTGGTTCGTCGAAGGGGGCCCTGCTGAAGCGGGGACGGAGTCCATGCCGATCCTGAATCGGGGCACCCAGCAGGCTCGACTCGTGCGGGCCCGTACGGTCCCGGCAGGGTGGGAGGGAGACGAGAGACGTTGATGTCATACACGATATATTTTTTGTATGACAATGCTCAGCTTTCGAGTGGATGAAGAAGATGCCCTGAGGGCTCAGACATGGGCTGTCCGCCTCGGAGTGCACCGTTCCGAGCTCCTGCGAGTGGCACTTCGACGACACCTGCTCCAACTGGCCAGTGAGGCGGATGCCCTGACCTGGATTGACCGGCCGCTGGACGAAAACGAGCGCTCACTCGAGGCGGTCGCTGAGTGGGGGCCGGCGGAAGATTGGTCTGACTGGGCTGATGCAACGCGGTGAAATCTGGTTCGCGTCGACGCCGGGCGGCGACCGTCCCGTGCTCGTGCTGACTCGTGACCCGGTCGCTGACCGTGTCGGTTCGGTCGTTGTCGCCGCCCTCACCCGCACCCATCGAGGGCTGCTGTCCGAACTCGACCTGTCGGCTGGCGCCGACGGGGTTCCAACCGATTGTGTGGTGAACTTCGACAACATCCACACGTTGCCGAGGGAGGTATTCCGCCGGCGGGTTACCTCGCTGTCGCCCGGCAGGTTGGCTGAGGTCTGCCAGGTGATTGCAGCGGCGACCGGTTGTTGAAAAGTCCTACTTACCGGCCCGGCGCTGCCAGCGGGTGGCCTTCAGCATCTTCTTGTGCTTCTTCTTGCGCANNCGCTTGCGGCGCTTCTTGATCAGTGATCCCATGTCGTGCGGCAGGCTAGCGGTCCCATGGGACGACTGCCAGATCGGCTCCCTGGGGCTGGAGAGTGGGAAGCGTGAGTTTTGAGATCATCGGCCTGGACCATGTGCAGCTGGCCATGCCAGAGGGTAGGGAAGCTGAGGCCGAGGCCTTCTACGCTGGGATTCTCGGTTTCTTCCGGCAACCCAAGCCCGAGCGCATGGCCCGCCGGGGAGGATGCTGGTTCTCGTCTGGCTCAGCGGCCGTCCATCTGGGGGTTGAGGCGGAGTTCCGGCCGGCCCGCAAGGCTCACCCGGCCCTCATCGTCCGTGACCTGAACGCACTCGCGGCGGCGCTGAGGGAAGCCGGGGTGGAGGTCCGACCGAACCCTGATCAGCCCGATGGCGCCGGTTGCTATGTGGATGACCCGTTCGGCAACCGTATCGAGTTCATAGCCGAACGCTAGTTCGGGGAGCCCGATTGTCCCCGGGCGGTCCTACGGTTCGTCGACACCGTCGTGGGGTCCGGCCACGGTGGCAAGGTGCATGGAGAGGCGGGCTCCTCCGCCAGGGTCGTTCTCAGCCTGAATGGTGCCTCCCTCGGCCTTCACGACCTGAGCCACGATGGCCAGCCCCAAGCCGGAGCCAGGGAGGCCCCGGGCCGCCGAGGACCGGTAGAAGCGGTCGAAGATATGAGGCAGGTCAGCCTCAGCGATGCCCGGACCATGGTCACGAACGATGACCGACCCATCCCGACACAGAACCGATACCGATTGTCCGGGCGAGCTCCACTTGCGGGCGTTGTCCAGGAGGTTGCCGACCGCCCGGGCCAGTCGGTCGGCATGGCCCTCCACCCAGCACTTCTTGGCCTCGAGATCGAACGTCACCTCTTCGGCCCTCCCGTGGGTGATCTGCAAGGCCACCGCGTCGCCCACGAGGAGATCCAGACGGAGGGGCTCGCGAGCGGCCGGGAGCTGATCACCCCGGGCCAGCTCGGCCAAGTCCCCGACCAGATCGGTCAGTTCCTGCAGCTGCACCAGGACATCGGCGACCAGAACCGAGCGATCCTCAAGGGTGAGCTCATCCACCCGCCGGATGACCTCGAGGTTGGTGCGCAGGCTGGTCAGGGGGGTGCGTAGCTCGTGCGAGGCGTCCAGGACAAGCTGGCTCTGCGACCGTCGGGATGACTCCAGCGCCTCCAGCAGCCGGTTGAACGTGCGGCGCAGCCTCCCCAGCTCGTCGGCCCCTCCGGGAGAGAGCCGGCGCGAGACATCGGTGGCCTCGGCCAGTTCCTCCAGGGTGTCGGTGAGCGAGTTGAGGGGCACCAGTGCGGTCCGGGCCACCAACCAGCCGAGCACGACGGCCAGCAGGACTCCGGTGGTGGCCACCGCGCCCAGGAGGAGACCGAGCTTGGTCAGTTCGGGTCCGACATTGAGCAACGTGGCGATCTGCAGAGCCCCACCATTCACCAGGACTCCCGACTCCACCCGCGTCCCGGCGGAGAGGTGCTCGACCAGCTCGCGGAGTTGGTTTCCCTCCACGTTGACGGTGACGAAGAAGGCGGGCGTCAGGCCCGCCGCCACGAGCCGGACCTGTCCGTTCACCGGAAGTCCGCCGCCCGACACGACGGCGCCGCTGGCGTCGATCACCTGGCCCTGGGTGGCATTGGTGGTCCCGATCTGCTGGCCGGCGACAATCTTCTGGGCCGCGGTGGTCAAGGAATTGTCGGCCGCATTGAGCAGGGTGTTGCGAGCGGCGATGAAGGACGCGCTCGATGCCGCCAGCACGGCGACCACTACGGCCACCGTGGTGGCCAGTACCAATCTGGTACGAAAGGTCACGCGTCCCGCATCACGTAGCCCACGCCGCGCACCGTGTGGATGCAACGCGGCTCGCCGCCTTCTTCCAGCTTGCGCCGGAGGTAGCCGACATAGACGGCGAGAGAGTTGGTTCCCGAGTCGAAGTCGAAGCCCCAGACCTGATGGAGGAGCACTTCGCGGGTCAGGACCTGGCGCGGGTGGCGCAGGAACATCTCGAGGAGATCGAACTCAATCCGGGTCAACGTGAAGGCACGCTGGCCCCGCTGTCCCTGCCGGGTGGAAAGGTCCAAGGTCAGGTCGCCCACCCGGAGCAGCCCGCCCTCGCCCTCGAAACGCCGCCTCAGCAGGGCGCGCAGCCGAGCCAGCAATTCGGCCAGCGCAAAGGGTTTGACCAGGTAGTCG
>PNAT01000100.1:328-18624 GCA_003169675.1 Acidimicrobiaceae bacterium | reverse complement strand
GAGCAGGGCGTGCTCTTCTGCGACATGGACACCGCGGTGCGGGAGTACCCCGAGCATGTTCGCAAGTGGTTCGGCAAGATCATCCCGCCCAACGACAACAAGTTCTCCGCGCTCAATTCGGCCGTGTGGTCGGGCGGCTCGTTCATTTACGTGCCGCCGGGCGTCAAGGTCGAGATGCCCCTGCAGGCGTACTTCCGCATCAACGCCGAGAACATGGGCCAGTTCGAGCGCACGCTGATCATCGCCGACGAGGGCTCCCAGGTGCACTACATCGAGGGCTGCTCGGCGCCGGTGTACTCAACCGACTCGTTGCACTCGGCCGTGGTCGAGCTGGTGGCGCTGCCCGGCTCCCGCATCACCTACACCACCATTCAGAATTGGTCCACCAACGTCTACAACCTGGTCACCAAGCGGGCCTGGTGTGAGGCGGAGGCCCACGTCGAGTGGATCGACGGCAACATCGGGTCCCGCCTGACGATCAAGTACCCGTCGGTCTACCTCATGGGGCCAAAGGCCAGCGGTGAGGTGCTCTCCGTGGCCTACGCCGGTGCGGGCCAGCACCAGGACGCCGGAGCCAAGATGTTCCACGTCGCCCCCGAGACCACGTCGACCATTGTGTCCAAGTCCATTTCCAAGGACGGCGGGATCACGACCTACCGGGGCAAGGTGCACGTCGACTCCGGTGCCACCGGCGCCAAGTCGTTCGTGCGCTGCGACGCGCTCCTGCTTGATGATATCTCCACCTCCGAGACCAAGCCCTACATGGAGGTCGGTGAGCGCGACGCCCGGATTGGGCACGAGGCCACGGTCTCCAAGGTCGGCGACGACCAGCTCTTCTACCTGATGAGCCGCGGGCTCTCCGAGAGCCAGGCCATGGGCATGATCGTCAACGGCTTCATTGAGCCGGTGACCCGGACGCTGCCCATGGAATACGCCGTGGAGTGGAGCCGCCTCATTGAGTTGCAGATGGAGGGCTCGGTCGGCTAGTCGGCATGGCCGGGTGAGGCGTGGCACCATATCTGCGTGCCCATGCGAGAGGAATGCACTCACTTTCAGAGTCGGACCTATTCGTCTGGCGAGGCAGCCCGCTTCTGTGTCCTCGACCTGGCTCCCGAGGCTCCCTGGCGTTGTCCGGAGAATTGCCCCTCGTACCATCGCCGCCTGGCCGACGTCGGTTGGGTGCACGGCACACTGGTCGAGCCGGCACTGGAGGACGAACCCGGTCCCGGTGGGCCCGAGGTGGCCGAACTCCTGGGCTCGGCTGAGGACATCATCAACGACATCGCTCCCGGCGTGCTCGAGGAGGTCCGGGCCGAGGACGTTCGGCGGGAGAGGGCCGAGAACCGCTGGTGGCGCCGCAAGCGCTGACGGTCAGCGTCCTTTGAATTTGGGCGGGCGTTTCTCCATGAAGGACATCATGGCCTCGACCAGGTCGTCGGACGCCAGCATCCCGGCGTTCCATGTGGCCACGTAGTCCAGACCCTGGGCCACCGTCCGCCCTTCGTTGGCCGCCAGCACCGCTTTGGTCCCCTGCACGGCGAGGGGGGAGTTGGCCGCGATGTCGGCGGCCAGCTCGTAGGCCGCCTTGAGGACCCCGTCGGCATCGGCCGCCACGTCGTTGACCAGGCCGATCTGATGCGCACGCTCGGCGCTGATGTCCTTGCCGGTGAAGGCCAGCTCGGCCAGGTGCCCAGCGCTGATGATGGCCGGCAGTCGTTGCAGGCTGCCCAGGTCGGCCACGATGGCCACCTTGGCCTCACGGACCGAGAAGATGGCGTCGGCTGAGGCCAGGCGGATGTCGCAGGCCGAGATCAAGTCGACCCCGCCACCGATGCAGTAGCCGTGGACGGCGGCGATGACCGGCTTGGGGCATTGGGCCACCGAGGTGATCGAGCGCTGCAGGCGGAGTACCTCGGTACGGGCGCCCCGGGCCCGGGCGGCCATCGAAGGCGGGGTGGTGGTCTCGCTGCCGGTCTCGCTGCCGGTGAGAACGCCGCCCATGGCCTTGAGGTCCAAACCCACCGAGAAGTGGGGGCCCTTGGCGGCCACCACAACCACCCGCACGCTGGCATCGTCGCTCACCGCCCTCATGGCTCCTGGCAGGTCCCGCCACAGGTCCACTCCCATGGCATTGCGAGCTTCGGGCCGGTCCAGCCACACCGTGGCCACCTCTCCGTCCTGCTCAATGGTCAGAACAGGCGAGTCGAAGGACGTGATGTCTCCCATGTGAGAAGGCTAACCCGGCCGCCGAGGACATTCCCGGGGGCCAGTAGAGTGCATGGGCCGCACCGGCACCTGAAAGAGGTTCACCCTGCACACGTTCAACGCCGAGGGCGCCGCCGGCCTGGGGGGACCCCACTGGCTCCGGGCCCGACGAGCCGCAGGCCAAACAGCCTTCGAGTCCAACCCGCTGCCCTCCGAGAGCGAGGAAGTGTGGCGCTACGCGCCCATCAACGAGCTCTCGCTCGAGGAGTTCGTTCTGGCGAATTCCGCCGCGGTGAGCCCGGCCGGAGAGAAGTTCTTCGCCGCGCTGGCCCAGAAGCTCGGCCACCTCTCGGGGCACGTGCTGGTGCACAACGGTCGTCCCGGGACGTGCACAGTCTCCGGAGGCGACGCCGGCTTCCACTTCGGGGGAGCCAACGACGTGCCCGGTGCCGAGGCGATGGTGGGCAGCGTCCTCCACGGTGGGGACGCACTAGTCAGACTCAACGACGCCTTCCTGCCCGACGCCGTCCTGATAGACGTGCCGGCGGGCGTGGTCGTGGCCGATCCCATCCTGGTGGTCCACTGGTGTGACGGGGATGAGGGTGGGGAGGCCGGTCCGGCCGTGTTCCCCCGCACGTGTGTCCGGCTGGGCGAGGGTGCCTGGGCGGGCGTCGTCGAAGTCTACGCCGGACCGCCGGGGACGTCCCGGTCTCTGGTCGTTCCGGTGACCGAATTGTCGGCGGCCAGTGGGGCCACGCTCTCCTACGTGTCGCTACAGATCCTGAATGACGCGGCCTGGTCGCTGGCCCGGTTGGCGGCCCGCGGGGGCGACCATGCCACCCTGCGGACCTTCACTGTCGGGCTGGGTGGCGCCTACGACCGGGTCCGCGCCGACGTCTCGGTCGACGGGCGGGGTGCCCAGAGCGAGATCCTCTCGATGTATCTGGGCAACGGGACACAGGTGCACGACATACGGACCCTGCAGGAGCACGTGGCGCCCAAGACCCGAAGTGAGCTGCTGTGCCAGGGAGCGGTGGCCGGCCATTCGAGGTCGGTCTACAGCGGCCTGATCCGCGTCCACCGGGGAGCGGTGCGCACCGATGCGCGCCAGACCAACCACAACCTGGTCCTGGACGAGGGAGCTCACGCGGATTCAGTGCCCAACCTCGACATTCTGGAGAATGACGTCAAGTGTTCCCATGCCTCGACGGTGGGTCCGATCGACGAGGACCAGCGTTACTACATTGAGTCACGCGGCGTCTCCCCCGACGTGGCGGAGGGCTTGATCGTCCGCGGCTTCTTCGACGCCATCATCGACCGGGGGCCCATCGCAGCGGTGGCACCGTTGCTGCGCTCCGAGGTGCGTGATCGCCTGAACGTGGCGCTCGAAAACCGACGGGTGGCGGCGGATGCCTGAGACGGTGATGTTGTGCCAGACGGACGAGCTGGCATCGGGCGAGGCTCGGCGCTTCGACGTCTCCGGGCACCGCATCGCCCTGGTCAGGGTGGAGGGCGAGTACTACGCCATCGCCGATCGCTGCAGCCACGAGGACTATTCACTGGCCGAAGGTGAGGTGTGGGTCGAGGAGCGCGAAATTGAGTGCCCCCGCCACGGCAGCACCTTCGACCTGATCACCGGCCAGCCGTGCTCGCTGCCGGCCACCCACGGGGTCGCCGTCTACGAAGTGGAGATCGTTGACGGCACCGTCTCGGTGGTCCTGCCGTGAGCGAGCACGTCTTCGAGGTGGAAGGACTGCACGCGTCGGCCGGGGGACGGGAGGTCTTGCACGGCATCGACCTCACGATCAAGTCCGGCGAAGTCCACGTCATCATGGGACCCAACGGCTCGGGAAAGAGCACCCTCGCCCACGCGCTCATGGGCCGTCCCGGCACGGCGGTGACCGCCGGCAGCATCCGGATCGACGGCGTGGAGCTGGCTGGGCGGCCGTCGTGGGAACGCGCCCGGGCCGGTCTCTTCCTGGCCCTTCAGCATCCAGTGGAGGTTCCCGGGGTCGGGCTCCGCTCCTTGCTCAATGCGGCCGCCGAAGGCCGGGCCAGCGCCACCCTCGACCAACGGATGACCACCGAGGCCCAGGCCGTCGGCCTTGACACCAAACTGCTGACGCGGCCGTTGAACGTCGACCTGTCCGGCGGTGAGAAGAAGCGCACGGAAATGGTGCAGCTCGGAGTGCTCCAACCGGCGATGTGCATCCTCGACGAGATCGACTCCGGACTCGATATCGATGCCCTGGGCGAGGTGGCCCGAAGGCTGCAACTGGCCACCACCGAGTGGGAGGTGGGAATTCTCGCCATCACCCACTTCAATAGGTTTCTGGTCCAATTGGAAGCCGATCTGGTGCACGTCATGGTCGACGGACGCATTGTGGCCAGCGGTGACGCCGCCCTGGCCCTCGAACTGGAGAAGACCGGGTATGCCGGTTACGGCGTCACGGGCTGAGCGGCTGCCGCCAAATTCAAAGCCCACCTTGGTACCGTAAACAGCCATGGCGAACAGTCGTCCACGGGGCGACAGGCCGCGCCGCTCCTCTCGCAAAGGCCGTACGCAAATTGCCAACGCGGAGGGATTGGGCGCCCTGGGAAGTCAGATGCGGGGCGGAGCCAGGCCGGGTGCGGTGGCCAACGAGTCCGGCCTGAAGGCCCTGGGTGCCAAGGTCGATCAGACCCACGGGAAGCGCAGTGGCGGGGGCATGGGCTCGTGGAGCCCGACCCGGAAGGTGGTTACGGTGCTGACCACGGTCCTGGTCCTGGCGCTGCTCGGCCTCGGTGGTCTCTACGGCTACGGGCGGTATGAATTCGACAAGACGCAGAAGGCCAATTACGACGCCGAGGTGGCGGCCCGGAGCGGTCAGCCCTTCACCATGCTGGTCATCGGCTCGGACTCGCGGGTGGGGGAGAACCCCAACTACTTCGGATCGGCCTCGGCGGTGACCGGCCAGCGCAGTGACGTCATCCAATTGTGGCGGGTCACCCCGTCGGCCCGGCAGATCCAGGTGCTCTCCATTCCACGCGACACGGTGGTCTCCATGATCGGGGCCAATGCCAACCAATTCGGCCGCTACAACCGGATCAACGCGTCCTTCAACCTGGGCGCCAATCAGCTGATCAAGACCATCACCGCCAATTTCGGCATTCAGATCAACTACACCCTGCAGGTCGACTTCGCCGGGTTCGAGGGCGCGGTGAATTCCGTGGGTGGGGTGTACCTGAACTTCAACTACCCGGCCAAGGACTCCTATTCCGGCCTCAACATCACCACGCCGGGGTGCCAGTTGCTGAGCGGATTCCAAGCCCTCGGCGTGGCCCGGGCCCGGCACTACGAGTACTACAAGAACGGGTACTGGCAGTACGACCCGACCAGTGACTTCGGGCGGATCCAGCGCCAGGACGCCTTCATTCGCTCGCTGATCGACCGAGCCAAGTCCACGGTGAACCCGCTGAAGATCTTCGGTTTCATCAATTCGATCGGCGCCGGCGTCGTGATCGATGCCCGGTTCGGCTACAACCAGTTGCTCGGTCTGGCGCTGGAGTACCGCAGTTTCAACACGAGCGCCCTGGCGGGACAGACCGTGCCCACGGCGTCAGGCTACGGATTCGGGGGTCTGGGGTCCGTCCTGGCCGTCGAACAGCCGGCGGCCCAGCAGTTGCTGGTCAATCTCTTCGGTTCCGATCTGTTGCAACCGACCGACCCTCCCCCCGGCGCCGGTGGATCCCCGAACCCGCCGCCCACGGTCACGCCCACCACGGCGGCACCGGCACCGCCCGCGGCGTCGGGTGCCCCGGCGACCGCCACGCCTACGACGGCACCGCCGCAGCCGTTCAACCCGACCCCCTGCTGATTGCCGGCCGGATACGCCGACGCCGCGCCGAGGACTGCGGGAGCAGCCAAGCGCCCGGAAATCCCAGGACCCGGGGTTATAGTGGCAATTGGGAAGCGGGCATCCCTGCAGAAAAGGGGGAACATGGACGATCGTCAATCCGACGCCGGACCCTTGACGACGTCGGATCCCCGGCGCTATTGGGACGCAGTGGAACTCCCGGCCTTCGGGTCCCAGGGACGGGTCTACCGGGCCAAGCAACGACGTTTCGATCGGCGCGAGAAGGTGGCCTTCGTGCTCGGCGGCGGCGGCGCCCTGGGAGCCGTGCAGGTGGGCATGCTCCAAGCCCTGATCGAACTCGGCATAGGGGCCGACGTCGTGCTCGGGAGCTCCGTCGGTGCCCTCAACGCAGCTGGATACGCCCAGAATCCCACGCTCGAAGGCGTCGACGTCGTGCAGCAGGCCTGGCTGGACGCCCAGGGACACGACCTCTTCAACCACGGGAGGTTGTGGTCGATCAAGCAGTTCGCCACCAAGCGCACGGCCGTGTACGAGGAGAACCGCCTGTCCACCCTCATCGATCAAGTGGTGCGCCACGACCGCATTGAGGATTTCAAAATACCGCTGGGTGTCATGGTCACCTCGCTCACCGGTGATCCCGAGCGATGCTTCTGGGCCGGTCCGGCCAGAGATCTCCTCCTGGCGTCAAGCGCACTGCCGGGTGTCTTTCCTTCGGTGGTGATCGGGAACCATCGGTTCATTGACGGGGGCGTGGTCAACAACATGCCCATCGCCCAAGCGATGGTGGCCGGGGCCACGAAGATCTACGTCCTGCAGTGTGGTCCCAAGATGGCCGAGACCGAGACGTTCGGCCCGCGCCCGATCGACCACGTGATCGGCGCTTTCGCCCTGGCCCGCAAGGCCCGGGCGTGGCATGACCTGGACAATCTCTCGGCCGACATTGAGGTCATGGTCATACCGGGCCCATCGGCGGCCCGGCTCTACTACGTGGACCTGTCGCACACCGCCGAGCTGATCGAGCGTGGCAAGGCCGTGGCGCATGCCTTCTTGAAGGCGACCGAGTCGCCGGCCAGCGGCGACGTCATGGCGGTGGCGCGCTAGGCGTCAGGAAGCCTGGTCCGCCATCTCGTCGAGACCCTGGGCCAGGGCATTCCAGCTGAGGGTGGCGCACTTGATGCGGACGGGGAACTTCACCACGCCCTGAAGGGCAGCCAACTCGCCGAGCTTTTCCAAGTTGATCTCTTCGGCCTCGACCGGTTCGTCGTCCTGACCGAGCTGGGCTCCGTGAATCGACATCATGCCCTTGAAGGTGTGAATGAGCTGGCGCACTTCCTCCAGCGGCTTGCCCTTCACGGCAGACGACATGAGCGAGGCGGACGACTGGCTAATGGAACAGCCCGAGCCGCCGATCTTCAGGTCGGCCAGCTTGCCACCCTCGACCAGAAGGCTGATCACCACCTCGTCTCCGCAGAGAGGGTTGAAGCCCTCCACGCGGTGAGCCGGCGGTGATTCGAGCTCGCCCCGGTTCCGGGGCGAGCGGTAGTGGTCGAGGATGATCTCGCGGTAGAGCTCTTCGAGGTCGGCCATTACCCGAACAATCTACCGGCTTCCACCAATCCCTCGATCAAGACTTCGATGTCGTGTTCGTCGCTGAACAGGGACAATGACGCCCGGGCGGTGGCCTGCACCCCGAGCTTGCGCATGAGCGGCTTGGCGCAGTGGTGACCCGGCCGCACGCATACGCCGAACTGGTCCAGTACCTGCGCCAGGTCGTGGGCGTGCACATCGCGGTAGGCGATGGATATCACGCCACCCCGGTCCTCCCCGGCCGGAGGTCCGAAGACGTGGCAGTCCGGCCCGAGCTTCTCGTCCAGCCGGGCCAGCGCATGGCCGGTCAGCGCCAGCTCATGGGCGCGGATGCGATCCATGCCGATCTCGTTCAGGTACTCGATCGCCGCCGTGAGACCGACCGCTTCGGCAATGGGTGGTGTGCCGGCCTCGAAGCGGGCTGGCGGGGGAGCGGACCGGAAGGAGTCGAGCTTCACATCGAGGATCATGCCGCCGCCCCCGAGGAACGGGGGCATCGCGTCCAGCAATTCGGCCCGTCCCCACAGCACGCCGATGCCGGTCGGCCCCATCATCTTGTGGGCGGAGAAGGCGATGAAGTCGACCCCGAGCGCGGCCACGTCGACCGGTACATGCGGCACCAGTTGCGCGCCATCGGCCACCACCACCGCACCGGCGCGGTGGGCCACGGCGGTGAGCTCGGCCAGGGGGTTGATGGTGCCCAGCACATTCGACATGGCCGAGAGGCCGACCAGCTTGACCCCGGACACCAAGGTGTCCAGTTCGTCAAGGTCGAGGCGACCCTCGCCGTCGACGGGTATGTAGCGCACCTCGAGGCCAACCTCTTCGGCCAGCATGAGCCACGGCACGATGTTGGCGTGGTGCTCCATCTCGGTGAGGAGGATGGCGTCGCCCGCCGCCAGATTGGTGCGGCCCCAGCTGTGGGCTACCAAGTTGAGCGACTCCGTGGTGTTCTTGGTGAAGACGATCTCGTGCTCCGGGTCGGGCGCACCGACGAATCGGCCGGCCACGATGCGGGCCTGCTCGTACAGGTGGGTCGACTCCTCGGCCGTGGCGTAGACCCCGCGGTGGACATTGGCGTGCGTGGTCTCGTAGTAGCGCGCCATGGCCGTGATGACGGTCTGGGGTTGCAGCGCCGAGGAGGCCGAGTCCAGGTAGACGATGGGGCGATCGTGCACGGTGCGGGTGAGGAGGGGGAAGTCCTTGCGCAGGGCCTCGACGTTGAGGGGGGCCGCCGGAGTCGCTGGGGCCGGCGTCATCGCCAGGCCTCGTAGCCATCGATCTCGACCTGCTTGGCCAATTCGGCCCCGCCGCTCTGCACGATCCGGCCATCGACCAGGAGGTGGACCACGTCGGGGACGAGCTCATCGAGGAGGCGCTGGTAGTGCGTGATGGCCAGTACGCCCAATTCCGGGCGCTCGTCGCGCACGGCGTGGACGCCGCGACCGACGACCCGCAGCGCATCGATGTCGAGTCCGGAGTCGGTCTCGTCGAGGACGGCCACCAGCGGCTTGAGCAGCGCCATCTGGAGGATCTCGTTGCGCTTCTTCTCGCCCCCGCTGAAGCCCTGGTTCAGATGGCGGCTGGCGAATGACGAGTCCATGCCCAGGCGCTCCATCCACTCGGTCATGAGCACCCGGACCTCCAGCACCGAGACGTCGTCCGTGGTGCGGGCGGCCATGGCCTGGCGCAGGAACTGGGTGACCGAGACGCCCTCGATCGATTCGGGGTACTGGAAGGCGAGGAAGAGGCCGGCCTTGGAGCGGACGTCGGTGGCCCAGTCGGTCACGTCCTCGCCGCCCAGGAGGATGGAGCCCGACGTCACCGTGTAGGCGGGGTGGCCCATCAGGGACCCGGCCAGGGTGGACTTCCCGGCCCCGTTCGGGCCCATGAGGGCGTGGATCTCACCGGCCTGGACGGACAGGTTGACGCCACGGAGGATCTCGGTGCCTTCCGTGGCGACGTGGAGGTCACGGATCTCGAGCAGGGGCCTCATTTCCGAAAGTCTACCGTTTTGGTCAGGTTTTGAGGAACGAGGCGGATTCACCAGCCCCGATCGACCCATTCCTGCAGATGCGGCGCCTCGTTGCCGACGGTGGTGGCCAGCCCGTGACCCGGGAGCACGACCGTCCGAGGGTCGAATTTGGCGAAGATGCGCCGGTCGATCGAGGTGATGATGGCCTCGAAATCACCCCCGCTGAGCTGGGTATTGCCCGGGCCCCCCGGGAACAGGGTGTCGCCGGTGAAGAGGAGGTCCGTCCCCTCGAGCGCGAAGCAGATTGACCCCGCCGTGTGCCCGGGCGTCGTCAGCGTACGAATGCGCAGGTCACCGACGGAGAGCACTTCGTCGTCGCCCAAGATGAGGTCGTAGGAGGGCAGCATGCCGGCATCGGCCTGGGTCACGGCGACGGCGATCCCGGCTTCCCGTACGGCCGGCACGGCCTGGATGTGGTCCCAATGGCCGTGGGTCTCGACCACGTTGGTCACGTTGAGCCGGGCGCAGATCTCGAGCAGGGCTTCGTGCTCGTTGGCGGCATCGATGAGCATGGCCTCGCCGGATCGGCGGCAACGGACGATATAGACGTTGTTGTCCATGGGCCCGACGACAATTTGGTGGATCTCGGCCCGGGCGTCACTCCAGATGTTCTCAAGCTGTCCCATGGGCCAAGCGTCCCACACCCGACGGTATCTGGTTGCCGCCGCCCTGTTCTGGTAGACAGCCATCTGACGTAGCGATTGACCGCCGCCGGCTGGGGTGCCGGGGGACTAGGCAGAGGGAGCCCTCGCATGAACTTCGCTTTCAGTGACGAACAGGAGGAGCTTCGGGCTTCGGTCCGTCGATTCCTGGCCGACAAGTCTCCCGAGACCGAGGTGCGCCGCCTCATGGACACCACCGAGGGCTATGACCCGGCCGTGTGGAGCCAGATGGCCGAGCAGCTGGGATTGCAGTCCCTGACCATTCCCGAGGAGTTCGGGGGCTCGGGCTTCACCTACGTCGAGTTGATCGTGGTGCTCGAAGAGATGGGGGCGTTCCTGTTGTGCGCCCCGTTCTTCTCCACCGTGGCCCTGGCGGCCAATGCCCTGATGACGTCGGGTGACGATGGCGCCAAGAAGGAGTACCTGCCGGGTATCGCCTCGGGCGAGACCATCGCCACGCTGGCCATCACCGAAGACAACGGAAAGTGGGACTTCTCGGGGATTGAGTGCGCGGCCGAGAAGAAGGGCGACGGCTGGGTGCTGGACGGGCACAAGATGTTCGTGCTCGACGGCCACGTGGCCCACCTGATCGTTGTGGCCGCCCGGACGGCGGCCGGGGTGTCCCTCTTTGCCGTGGACGGCGACGCCGCGGGCCTGACCCGCACTCCTCTTCCGACCATGGACCAGACCCGCAAGCAGGCCCGGTTGGAGTTCTCGGGCACACCGGCCACGTTGATCGGCGCGGACGGTGGGGCTGAAGCCGGGCTGTCCAAAACCCTCGATCTGGCTGCCATCGCGCTGGCCGCCGAGCAGGTGGGCGGTGCGCAACGGGTGCTCGATGCCTCGGTGGAGTACGCCAAGACCCGGATCCAATTCGGGCGCCCCATCGGCAGCTTCCAGGCCATCAAGCACAAGTGTGCCGACATGCTCCTCGAGGTCGAGTCGGCCAAGTCGGCGGCGTATTACGCCGCCTGGGCCGCGGCAGAGGACTCTGATGAGCTGCCGGTCGTGGCCTCGTTGTCCAAGTCCTACTGCTCGGAGGCTTATTTCCACGCCGCGGCGGAGAACATCCAGATCCATGGTGGGATCGGTTTCACCTGGGAGCACCCGGCCCACCTGTACTTCAAGCGGGCCAAGTCGTCGGAGCTGCTGCTGGGCGATCCGTCGTACCATCGCGAGCTTCTGGCGCAGCGCATCGGCATTTAGCATGTCGGGGCCGTTCAGGCTCCAGAATGGTCCGGCGGGTGAACTGTGGTCGTACGCCACTACCACCCCACCTGGTGCGCCCAATGATGGCCACGTGATCCTGTGCCACGACCTGCCCCGCACCAAAGGCTCGGCCGCGGACGTGGCCCTCACGTTCCCGGCATTGGCCGACCGCCTCAGTCGCGAGACCGGCTGGCAGGTCGTCACCAGCACCCTGCGGGGAGCCGGGCAGTCGACCGGAGACTTCTCGGCGCAGGGCTGGTTGGACGATCTCGGCTTCCTGATGGAGCACGAGGTCCCTCGTGAAGCTCCCCGCTGGCTGGTCGGTTTCGGCTTCGGTGGGGTCCTGGCCCTGCACCTGGCCTCGCGGGACGAACGGGTGGGCGGTGTGGCCTGCTTGGGCACCCCGGCCACCATGGACGCCTGGACAGATGACCCCGAGCTGCTACTGGAGCATTGTGCCGGAACCGGTCTGATCAAATCTCCGGGCTATCCGGGATCCATCGAGACCTGGGCCAAGGAACTCTCTGTGCTGCACCCGTTGGAGGACGTCGGTCTGCTCAAGGGCCGTTCCCTGTTGGTCGTCCACGGCAGCGACGACCCGGACATTCCCATCGACGACGCCCGGGCCCTGGCCGAGGCGGCCACCGGGCCCACCGACCTCTGCCTGGTCCTCGGGGCCGGCCACTGGCTGCGCGCCGACCCCAGAGTGGTGGCCATCCTGGTCGGTTGGTTGGAGCGACGGCGGGTGTAGCCGGGGGGAGTACCCGCTGAGGGAGCGGGGTCCGGTGCCTGAACCGTCGGATTTTGGGGTCACGACAGGATTAGTTGCACGGAAAGGTCAGCCCACGTAACCGGGCCAGATTCTTCGAGGTTGTTTTATCACCTTGACCAGCTATAATTGAGATGTTGACGCCGGGGGGCGCGGAGGGGTGCGGGGGGATCTGGTTCCAGCGCCACTCCGTTCAACCAGACTGCAACCAAAAGGAGAGACGGGGGAAACTCAGGTTTCATACAGTTGAGTTGCGTGATTGGTTCAGCGCCCAAAATGGACCAGATGAAAACGTTCGGGGGGACAGATGTTCGGAAACGTTCGACACCAAAATGCAGCAATTGCCGACAAGCCCGCCGGGGGCCTGGCGAAGAGAATCGCACGAGGCACCGGCATCACTCTCGCGGTACTCCTGGCGGGTACTGCCTCCTACGCCGCCACCAACTGGCTGGTCGGCCTGGGCGGGGGTTCGTCGGGTGAAGGGCAGTCGGCTTCGATCACGAACTTGACCATTTCGGCCATCGCCAGCCCAGCCGCCACCAACCTGCTCTTCCCGGGCGGCACCGGTGACGTCGTGGTGACCATCGACAACACCAACCCGTACCCGGTCACCATCACCGCGGTGCAACTGCCGTTGAGCACGACGTTCGCCACCGGCTATGCCGACAGTGCCCTCTCCTCTGTCGTAGCTCTTTGCACCAGCGGATTGAGTGACGTGATCTGGAACTACTCGACCCTCACTCTTGGCTCGTCTCACACGCTGAACTCGCCTCTCACCGTGGGGGCCAACTCGAACCTGGTCGTCACATTCACCAATGACGCCAGCATGCTGGCCACCACCCCGCTGGCTTGTAAAAGCACGTACTTCCAAATGCCGGCCCTGATCGGAATCACGGCGAGCGGTGGAGCGGCCACGCCCACCAGCGGCCCGGTCCTTGACGGCTGGACCACCTGATCGGCCTGAAGGAAAGTACGGATCGAGACGTAGGAAAATAGCGGGAGGAACCACGATGAGGAGAAGGGATCGCTTGATCCTTCTCGTCGCGGCTCTTGACGCGTTCCTGCTCAGTGGAGGCGGGAACGCCTGGGCCACGACGTGGAACGTAGGACTCGCCTCTGGAAGTGGGAGTGAAGCCCAAGGGGGAGGGCTTCCGGCGTCTGCCCCCTCCAGCCCGGCTGCCGCGTGCACGGGAGTCGGGACAACGGTGAAGGTCACCTGGAATGCCGTGACGTTGCCCCCGCATGGCAATCCCGTCCTCAGCTATTCGGTCTTCGAGTCGACGGTCTCGTCGTCGACCGGTTACACCACCGTGGCCACCGGGGTTGTCGGTACGTCCTGGACGAGTGTCCCCCTACTTGCCGGTAACTACTGGTTCGAGGTCGCCGCAGTGTTCGGCACCAATTGGCTGGGCTCGAACTCGGCGGCCACGGGTCAGAGGACGGTCTCTAGCCTGTTGGTTTGCACGTAGAAGTCCTGGCCCATGTGGGTGCTACTGGCCCGACACCCGGTCGATGGCATCGTGCAGCAGGCGGGCCGCGCCGCGGGGATCGGACGACTCGGTCAGGTACCGCACCACCACGAAGTGACGGGCGCCGGCTTTAGCCAGGGCAGGAATTCTCTCGGGGGTCACCCCACCGGTCACAAAGACGGGAACTGTGGCCTGAGCGGCGGCCAGGGTGACGTAGGCGAGCCCGGTGCCTGGTCGACCGGGTTTGGTGGGAGTCTCTTCCACCGGTCCAGCCGAAAGGTATGACACATCCTTTCCGGCCGCTGCCGTCAGATCGTCCGGCCCGTGGGTCGACAGCCCGATGATCGCCTGTGGTCCTAGCAGGCGACGAGCGAGACCCACCGGCGCGTCGTCCTGTCCCACGTGGACGCCGTCGGCTTCGGCTTCAAGAGCGAGGTCGGGTCGATCGTTGAGGATGAAGGGCACCCCGAGGTCGGCACAGACCGAAGCCACCTCCCGGGCCCGCTGGAGCAACGGCTTGGGCTCCAGGTGCTTTTCGCGGAGCTGGACGACATCCACGCCACCCGCGATGCACGCCGCCACAAATTGCCCCAGGTCGGGACGGTCCGGCGTGCACAGGTAGAGCTGACACTCGGCCATGGCATCGGGGGGCGTCACCCCTTGGCGCGTGCCTTTGCCTTCATGGCCTGCTTGTGGGCCCGAACCTTGGCCAGACTCTCAGTGTCTTTGATGTCGGCCAGGGAGAGATAGGAACCCGCCCGGCCGAAGGGGGAGACTGCGGCCCGCCATCCGGTGGGTTGCACCCCCAGCTGTTTGCCCAGCAGAGCCGCGAAGATGCGAGCCTTCTGCTGGCCAAATCCGGGCAGCGTCGTCAGCCGGTTCACCAGGGCAGGGCCATCGGGCAGGTCCTTCCAGAGTTGGTCGGCCCTCCCGGCGTAGTCCTCGGCCACAATGCGGCAGACCTCTTGCACGCGAGCCGCCATAGAGCTCGGAAAGCGATGCAGCGCCGGCTTCTCCTTGAACAGCACGGCCAATTTCTCAGGATCCATGGTGGCGATGGAGGATGCGTTGAGGGATCCGCCCAATCTGCGGGCCAGTTCGGACGGCGCCCGAAATGCCTTTTCCATCGTGACCTGCTGGTCGAGCACCATCCCGATGACCAGGGCCAGAGGATCCCGGCTGATGACCGCATCTGCTTCCGGGTCGCCAGTGAGATGGAGAGAGATCTTGGCCATGAAGGAATCTTGGCACGTCGCCCTCGGTGAGTAATTCGTGCCGCATGACGAGAGGCAGGGCAGAATCGGGCCATGCACATTCCGGCCAAGGTCGACTACGGCATTCGGGCCTTGCTCACCCTGGCTGCCGCCGGAACTCCACAGACTGCGGAGTATCTGGCCGGGGAGCAAGGCCTGCCATCGCGTTTTCTCGGCGCCATTCTGGTTGACCTCCGCCGTGCTGGCATCGTGGCCAGCCAGAGAGGGGCCGAGGGCGGCTACCGCTTGGCCCGGAGTGCCGATGCGATCACTTTGGCCGATGTCATTCGAGCGCTGGATGGCCCTCTGGCCGAGGTGCGGGGCTATCGACCGGAGGCCACCAGCTACGGCGGGGCAGCCGAACACCTCCAACAGGTCTGGGTCGCCGTGCAGGCCAGCCTCCGCTCCGTCCTCGAAAAGGTCACGCTGACTGACGTGATTTCCGGCACATTGCCACCACATGTGGCGAAGATGACGACCGACCCTGATGCGTGGATCTCCCACTGAACGGCCGTCCTCCGGCCTGGTCGCGGTCTCCGTGGCCGATTTCTTATGGTTCGTCGATGCCGCGCTCGACGTGATGGCGAACATCTTGCGGGAGCTGGGCGACGAAATGGCCAACCGGCGGCCCGCCCTGAAGGACGCCAACTCGGCCTACGCCATCCTCACTCATTGCCTGGGCGTCATGGAGTACTGGGGTGGCGCCACCGTGGCTGACCGAACGGTGAGTCGTGACCGAGCTGCCGAGTTCATTGCGGCGGGGAAGGTCGAGGAGTTGCTCGAACGGACGGCCGTCGCTCGTTACCAGTTGGAGTCCGATCTGGCCGGATCCGACTCCATGGCCTTCCCGTCGAACGTCCTTCGTTCCCCCGATACCGTGGTGCCGTATACGGAGACCAAGGGATCAGTGTTGCTGCACATTCTTGAAGAGCTTTTTCAGCATCTCGGGCAGATGGAACTCACACGGGACCTCGTACTGGCGAACCGATGAGCGACGCGTTGATCAGGGCCCAACCCGTCCAAGTCCCAGTGGCGTGCACACTGGACGCCGGAGATCTCCCGGAGCGCTACGCGGAATGGCGCGCCTTCTTCCGGTCATCCGTCGTCACGTCCGAGAGCGGGGCGACGTCAGTTCGCTGGCTGATCAAACCGTCCGCAGCGACCATGCTGGCCGCGGTGTCCCTCGCCCAACGTGAGAAGCAGTGCTGTGCGTTCTTCGACTTCGCCATCGCGATCGAGGCTGAACAGCGCTGGCTGTCCATCACAGTGCCGCCAGAGGCAGAAGAGACACTGACCACTTTCATGGACACGCTCAGATCAGAAACGGAGCCGTTCTCGTAGGATCGATCCCCAATGTGTTGATGGCCTGATCCACCACGGTGGGATCCACCCGGCCCTGCAAGGCCAACTGGCTGAGGACAGCGACGACGAGGTGGGGAGCATCAACTTCGAAATAGGTGCGCAACGCCTCTCGGGCATCGGAGCGCCCGAAACCATCGGTTCCGAGTGACGTGTAGGGACGGTCGATAAAGCGCGCCACCTGGTCCGGGACCGCCCGCATGTAATCGGTGATCGCCACGACGGGGTCGGGCCCCGACCCCAGTGCCGTGGTCAGGGTGGCTTGCCGCGCCTCTTCGTTCGGGTGCAGTCGATTCCAGCGCTCCACCTCGAGCGCATCGTTCCGCAAGCCGACCCACGACGTCACCGCCCACGTGTCAGCAGACACACCGTAGGTTTCGGCCAGTATTTGTTGAGCGTCGCGGGCCACGTGCCACATCGGTCCCGAGAAACAGAGCGACGTCCGCAGCTCCCCGTCGGTCGCGGGCGCGTTCGAGAAGAGGTAGATGCCGTCGATGATGCCTTGGCGTACGGCCGCCCCTTCCTCCCCAACGGGGAGGGCGGGCATGGGATAGGTCTCGTTGTAGAGCGTGAGATACCAAAAGCGATCCTCCGGCTCGGGGCCGAGGATCAACCTGATGGCTTCCTCCATTATCACCGCCACCTCGTAGGCAAAGGAGGCGTCATAGACACGTGCGGCCGGATTGGTCGAGGCCAGGAGAGGTGACTGGCCATCATCGTGTTGGAGGCCTTCGCCCATCAGGGTGGTGCGGCCGGCTGTGCAGCCGGCCAGGATGCCCCTGCCCCGCATATCTCCAAGGGCCCAGGCCAGGTCGCCCACTCGCTGGAAGCCGAACATTGAATAGAAGAGGAATACCGGGAGCATGGGCTGTCCCCAGGTGGCGTAGGCGGTCGCCAGAGCCGTGAACGCGGCCAGCGCACCGGCCTCGGTGATCCCTTCTTGGAGGACCTGACCTGACGTGCTCTCGGCGTAGTTGAGGGGGAGATCGGCGTCGACCGGGACATAGTTCTGGCCCTCGGGCGCATAGATCTTGGCTTCGGCGATGATCGACTCCAGCCCGAATGTCCGGGCCTCGTCGGAGACGATCGGTGCCACCAGCGCTCCCACGGCGGGGTCACGCACCAGGTTCCGCAGGAGCCGGGCAAAGACCATGGTGGTGGAGACCGACTGCTTCCCCGAACCCGAGGCGAACTCCTCGAAGACCTTGGCCGCGGGCAGAGCCCAAGGGGCCGGTCTGACGACCCGGATTGGCACCGGGCCGGCCTGGACCCGGCCGCGTGCCTTGAGATACTCAAGGGCGTCAGAACCTTCTGCCGGGCGCACGTAGGGCGGGTCGTCTTCGAGGGCTGCATCAGGGATGTCGTCGGTCAGATAGAGGCGATCGCGCAGGGCCCGCAGCTGGGCCTTGGTCATCTTCTTGATCTGGTGAGTGGCGTTGCGCGACTCAATTTCTGGACCCAGGGTCCAGCCCTTGATCGTCTTGGCCAGGATGGCCGTCGGCGCCCCTCGCTGCTCCGTCGCCATCTTGTAGGCGGCATAGAGCTTCCGGTAGTCATGCCCACCCCGGGGCAGGTTGACGAGATCGTCGTCGCTCAGGTCATCGACCATGCGCCGGAGGCGAGGATCGGGGCCGAAGAAGTGTTCCCGGATGTAGGCACCGGATTCGACGGCCAGCTTCTGGTACTCACCGTCGAGGGTGGTGTTCATGCGGTCGAGCAGGACTCCGTCGACGTCGCGGGCGAGCAACGGGTCCCAGCGGGAGCCCCAGATCACCTTGATCACGTTCCACCCCGCACCGCGGAAGACGGCCTCGAGCTCTTGGATGACCTTGCCGTTGCCCCGTACCGGACCATCCAACCGTTGAAGGTTGCAGTTGACGACGAAGATGAG
>PNAT01000100.1:0-293 GCA_003169675.1 Acidimicrobiaceae bacterium | reverse complement strand
TCGCCGACGAAGCACCAGACGCGGCTGGTGCTGGTATCGACCAGATGGCGCTGGTTGAGGTACCGGTTGACGTGGGCCTGGTAAATGGCGGAGATGGGTCCCAGGCCCATCGACACGGTGGGGAACTCCCAGAAATCCGGCAGGGCGCGGGGATGGGGGTAGCTGGGCAGTCCGTTTCCGGCGACCTCATGGCGGAAATTGTTGAGTTCGGCTTCGGAGAGGCGTCCTTCGACAAAGGCCCGGGCGTAAATGCCCGGTGAGGCGTGACCTTGGAAGAAGACCTGGTCGCCGAA
>PNAT01000058.1 GCA_003169675.1 Acidimicrobiaceae bacterium | reverse complement strand
TCATGAACATCATGTTGGTCTCGGTCACCGAGCGCATACGCGAGATCGGCTTGCGCAAAGCCCTGGGAGCCACACCTCGTCTCATCCGACGCCAATTCTTGGTGGAGGCGTCCGTCCTCGGACTGATCGGCGGTGCTCTCGGTGCTCTGCTCGGCATCATCGGGGCGATCTTCCTGCCCGGGGTGGTGGGCGACCCCATCACCATCAGCGCACCCGCCACGGCCCTGGCACTACTGGTGGCGTTGGCCATCGGGGTCGCCTTCGGTGTCTACCCGGCCAGCAGGGCCGCCCACCTGGCCCCTATTGATGCATTGAGGAGTGAGTAAATGACCACCCAGACACGAAGGAATCGGGTCCGCAGGCTGTGCGCCCGACGGGCCTGCACCGCCCTTACCGGATTGATGGCCGCCACTATGGTCGTTTCGGCTGCCGGGGCGGCCACCGCTCCTCCGGCCCCTCGAGGAATCGCCAGCGGGACCGTCGCCTCGGTGACCGGCTCCAGCATGGAGGTGCAGAATCCGAGCTCCGGTCAGACCACGGTGTCATGGACCGCGACGACCGCGTTCTCCAAGACGGTCACGAAGACTCTCGGCGCCCTGTCGGCCGGTACCTGCATCTCGGTCACCGGCACGCCGGCCAAGAAGTCCAAGACCACCATTGCGGCCAGCAGCATCACCATCAATGCGGCCTCGGCCACGGGGACGTGCACCTCGGCCTCCCGGCCGGGCCCGGCTTTCGGCTCTGGAAGCACTCGCCGGGGAGGTCCGGGTGGAGGTGGGTTCGGCGGCTTCGGTGCGGGGGGCGGTCCAGCGCGGACATTCCGCAGCGGGTTAGGTGGGAGCGCCGCCCGCCGATTCCCCTCGGGGGGAACCTTCTCCATCGCCAGCGGCAAGATCACCGCGGTCAGTGGCTCGACAATCTCAATGTCCGGGATTCAGCTGACCCCGGGCATCCTCTCCCAAGGGTCCACCAAGTCAACTAAGTCCAAGAAGCCGGTGCAGCCGAAGTCCGAGAGGCTCAAGATCACCACCTCGAAGTCGACTTCAATTACCCAGATTCTGGTCGCCGTGCCTTCCGATGTGGTCGTGGGAGCTTGCGTGTCGGCCTTCGGGTCAACCGCCACCAATGGAGCGGTGACCTCAACCTCGGTGCACATCACATCCACGGGAGCTTCCTCGTGTACGACCGGGTTCGGTGGTGGCCCTGGCTTCGTCGGTGGCCGTGGCTTCGGTGGTGGGGGCGCCGGTGCTTGAACCGGCTCGGCCGCCCCAGCCCAGTGGTGGACGTCGGCGCACCGGCCTCGGGCTAGCCGTCGTCGCGGTAATGGCGGCGGGAGGGGCAGCGGCCTGGGCGGCCGGGAGTCCGGGGGCCTCCGGTTATCGGACCGGGACGGTGGTTCGGGCCTCGGTGGCCCAGAGCCTCACCGTGGTCGGGACCATCGAACCGGTCAGCGAAGCATCGGCTGCCTTCCAGGTGGCTGGGAAGGTGGCGACAGTCAGCGCCATAGTGGGACAAAACGTGTCGGCCGGGCAGACCCTCGGCACCCTCGATACGACCTCGCTCAAGGAATCAGTCACTTCGGCCCAGTTGAGCGTGAGCTCCGGCGAGGCGAAGTTGGCCGAAGACGAGGCGAGCCAGTCGGCTGCCTCGGCGTCAAGCAGTGGGGCCACCACGACGACGACCACAGCCCCCGGCTCGCACGGCGGGTCAGGTGGGTCGGGTGGTTCGGGTGGCGCGAACCCGATCACGCAGGACCAGGCGGCATTGACCACCGACGAGGCCACGACGGCGGCAGACCAACAGCAAGAAGCGGCTGATCTGGGTCAGGCCGAGAAGGATTGCGGCACATCGAGCAGTACGACTACCACCACGTCGACCACCATTCCCAGCGACTGCGGCGCCGAGTTCGGGCAGGTGGCGATGGACCAGCAAAAAGTGTCCATGGATCAGGGAAAAGTGGACCATGACGAATCCACTCTGGCCAAGGCGCTGGCCGCGGAGACCTCGTCGTCCACACCATCCTCTCCTTCCTCGTCCACGTCCACCACGACCTCAGCCACTACGGCCAACGGGACTTCCGGTGGTTCCAACGGCAAGTCCGGTGCCGGGTCCACATCGGGAGCGTCGAGCTCTCCTGAGCAGATTGCCTCCGACCAGGCTGCCATTGACGCAGCCGACGCCAAACTGATCGAAGCCCAGCAGGCCCTGACCGAGGCGCAATTGAGCAGCCCGATCAACGGCACGGTTGTCTCAGTCGGTATCAGCACGGGCGACACCGTGAGTGCCGGTTCTGGCACCTACGTGATCGTGATCCTCGGGACGCAGTCATTCCAGGTGGCGGGGACATTGACCTCCACCCAGGTGTCAAGCGTCCGAGTCGGTGCTCTGGCCCACGTCGAAGTGGACGGTGTCGGTTCGACGATTCTGGGCATCGTGTCCCAGGTCGGACCGGTCCAATCGAGCAGCTCGGGCTACTCCTACCCCCTTCTGGTCGCCCTCCCCACGACGGCCACCGGCCTCTTTTCGGGATCCTCGGCCAACATCACCGTCGACACCGGTGCGGTGGTCAACGTCGTGGCCGTACCCACCTCGGCCGTGCAGACGGTACAGACGACCTCGTACGTCGAGACACTGTCGGGTGGCACTCTGGCTCGGAAGGTCATCAAGGTCGGCATGGTGGGCGGCATCTACACCCAGGTGCTCTCCGGATTGAAGACCGGGCAGAGCGTGGTGATGGCTGACTATGCCCTCGCTGTCCCGTCATCCAACACGAACACGGTCGGGGGTTTCGGGGGCGGCGGGTTCGGCGGTGGAGGTGGTTTCGGTGGCTTCCGCATCTCGAGGGTCGTCGCTGGGTCGGGAGCTGGAGGCAGAGGGGGCTGAACCACGCCGTAGTCCGGGCTGATGATGGATCCCTCCTGCTCCCTTCCGTCTGGCGCATGTGTGCAGAAACCCTCAAGTCCTTCCCTTTTGCAGCCCGACTTTGTCACGAAGGTGCCCAGAGAGGGCGAGCGGATGACCTGGGGGCGGCGTACGCCGGCGTGACCGCCGCGGTCATGGACGCCGTGGTCATGGACGCCGTGGCCGATGGGACCGTCCCCGAGGACTCGGCCGCGCAGGCTCCCCATCGGTGGCCGATGCGCTGGCGACCCGGCACCATCCCTTCAACGCCTTCAATGAGCACGGTTGAGCGGTACGCTGCGGCCGTGGCGACCCTGAGCCAATCAGACGAGACCGCCATTGACGTGGTGATCGAAATCCCCACCGGAAGCCGCAACAAGTATGAGTACGACCATGAGAACCACGTCATCCGTTTGGACCGCCGCCTCTTCACCGCCACCGCCTACCCGGCGGACTACGGCTTCGTGCCCGACACCCTGTCGGCGGACGGTGATCCCCTCGACGCCTTGGTGCTGGTGGCTGACCCGACCTTCCCGGGCTGCGTGGTGCGGGCTCGGATTGTCGGCGTGTTCTTCATGCGGGACGAGGCCGGCGCCGACGCCAAGCTGCTGACCGTGCTGGAACACGATCCGCAGTGGGATGGGACCCATGACATTGACGACCTGCCGCCGCACCTGCTCAACGAGATCGAGCATTTCTTCAGCATCTACAAGGACCTGGAGCCTGAGAAGTCGACCGAGGTGATGGGTTTCGAGAACCGGGCCGCCGCTCTCAAGGAATTGGCGGCGTCCCGGGAGGAATTTCTCCGGCACGCCGGAGAGAAGAAGGGAGAAGAGGAGATCGATGCCGTTTCCCCGTGAAGAGGTGCAGGCGACCGTGGAGCGCTATCAGGAGTTGCGGCGGCGCATCGATGCGGGACTCGAGCCCAACGCCTTTGGAGCCTTGGCCGACTTCTATACCGAGGACGCCGTGTACATCGACGGCGCCTGGGGGCGTCTTGAAGGGCAACAGGTCATCGCCGACTGGCTCGTTGACTCCATGGTCGGCATGGAGGACTGGAAATTCCCGGTGGAGTTCACCGCCATTGAGGGCAACGACGTTGTGATCAAGTGGACGCAGATCATGCCGCGCCTTCGCCCCGACGGGACCCCCTACCGTCAGTCGGGCTACTCACGGCTCATCTACGCCGGAAAGGGCAAGTTCTCCTACGAGGAGGACACGTACAACATGGTCCACGTGTTGGAGGATGTGGAGGCCAGTGGGTGGCAACCCAACGGGCCGATGAATTACCCGCCGGCCCATCCGGACCGGAACTTCGACATCCCCCGTTAGGGGGTGCCGCCGGTGTTGCCGAATCCGGGGAAGCCTCCCCCACCGAGTTGGTTCGGGTTCGTCAGGTTCTGCGATTGCTGCTGCTGGGCCTGAGCCTGGGAGCCCAGCGTCACCGTCGTGGTCCGCTTGTTGTCACCCACGTAGTACGTGACTTGGACACTCTGGCCGGCCTTGTCCTTTTGAATGGTGGTCTGGAGATTCTCGGCTGACATGATGGCAGTGCCGCCGATGTCGACGATCACGTCACCTTGCATCAGGCCGGCCTTGGAGGCCGGCGAGCCGGAGATCACGCTGAGCACCACGGCACCCTTGGTCGGCGTGAAGCCGTACTGCTGGCGTAGTGCGGGCGTCAGTGTCGTGATGTCGACCCCGAGATAGCCCCCCCCGTTGGCCGCCTGGCCTCCCTTTTGCAGTTCGGGGATAAGTGCCTCCACCTGGGAGATCGGGATGGCAAACCCGATGTTCTGGGAATTCGTCCCGTCGTTGGACGTCCCGGCCACGGCCGTGTTCATGCCGATGACCTGCGCCGCCGTGTCGATCAGCGGTCCGCCGGAGTTGCCGGGATTGATTGCCGCGTCGGTCTGGATGAGGTTCTGCAGGTTTTCTGAGGCGGTCCCTGTCCCGCCTGCAGTCACCGAGCGGCCGAGGGCGGACACGATCCCCTGGGTCACCGTCGGAGTGCCGGCGGCCAGTCCAAGCGCGTTACCGATGGCAACAACGGCATCGCCCACTTGCGTCTTGGCCGAGCTGCCGAAGGTCACGGTGGGCAGGTTCGACGCGTTGTTGATCTTGAGGAGTGCGACGTCCTTGGCCGTGTCATACCCGATAAGGGTGGCCGGGTCGGCTTTGGTCTGCCCGTATTCGGTCACGCTGATGGAGCCGGTGTTGCCCCCCTGGGTGAACAGTTCGATCACGTGGTTGTTGGTGATCACCTCGCCGTTTCCCGTCACGATCATCCCGGTCCCCTGGTCCTCCTGGCTGCCCGACTTGACATCAATGGAGACCACGGCCGGTGTGACCTTCTTGACCAGGTCGGGAATGGTGACATTGCCGCTGAGCACGGCTGCCCCCGGGGCGGAATTGCTCTCGTGGATGGTCACGTTGCCCGAACCGTTGCGGTTGTGATCGACGAGAGCCGTGACACCAGCGCCCACTCCCGCGCCGACGATGGCGCCCACGAGAGCCGCCACCGCAGCCACCGTGAACCATGATCGGCCACCCGATCCTGATGCTCCGCCACCTCCAGAAGGGAGCGGCGCCAACGGCTCCTCGGCCGCCCATCCCGGTTGGGGGTAGGGCATGGTCGGCGCCGTGACTGCAGTGGGAAGGTCGGACGGAGGCAGGGGCCAGACGGGCGGCACGGGGGGCGGAAGTTGAGGCGAGGGTTCGGTCACGTCATCACCCCCCGAGGTGGCCGCCAACGAGGCGGAACCGATCCCCGTCTGCTCGGTGTCGTCTTGCATGTGAATCCTCCTGAGCGGCCAAGTTCCGCCGGATCCGCCTCCGGAGCCCCGGGCGGGCGCCGGGCCATGCTAGGGGATGCGAACGCCATGCTGGCATCGGGTCTGGGGGCTGTGGCGGGGGCCAGGCGCCGGGCGCGGTAGCGTGTCCGCCGCATGTCTCGCCGAATAGATATCGAGTTGACCAGCAATTTGGGCGACGGGACATGGACCTGGCGCGCCGCGGGAGCGCGTCAACCTAAAGGCACCGTCGCCGGGACCTTGGTCCCCCCGGGCGAAGTCGTGGGTGCGGTGCTGCGGGCCGAGATCGAGGTCGGGCTCGAAGGCATCGAGGTCCTGACCCTCGCGTCCGCCAAGCCCGCCCGCTCACCGGAGATGGTCGAAGGCCGGATTGAAGTCAAGGGGACTCCCAAACGCGCACCCGACGTCTCCGTCATGCTGGCGCCAGGCTCAGCCAAGCGCGCTCGGCGAGGCGATGATGATGAAGGGGGTGGACACAAGGGACGGCCCGGTGGCGCCCGCCGTGGCGGAGGGTCAGGTGGAGATCGAGGAGACCGACCTGACCGCCCTGACCGGTCAGAGCGCCCCGGTGGAGGCGCCGGATCCCGCCGTCCGACGAGCCGCCGGCCCAGTGACGGCGAAGGCCGTCCGACGCGAGGCGAGCGCCCGGTCACGCCGGCCTCGACCGTGCATCGCAATGCCATGCTGGCCACGCTGCGACCGGAGCAGATCCCCGTGGCCGAACAACTTCTGCGCGGCGGTCTGCATGCCGTGCGCCAGGCCATTGATGCTCAGAACTCGGAGGCCAAGGCGGCGGGCAAGCCGGGAGCGTCGACCGAAGCGCTGATGGCCATGGCCGATGAACTCCTACCGTCCGTCCGCTTGGCGGACTGGAAGGATCGCGCCTCGGTAGCGTTGAACGCGGGCAAGGAATACCGCCTGCGTGAATTGCGGACCGTCGTCAATGCCTCGCGGACCGTGATCCTCGACGAAGAGGGGCGGACCATGGCCAAGTCACTCCATGAGTCGCTCGATCAGCGCACCACCGCATTGCGGGACGAGTGGCTGGCCCGCATCACCAATGCGCTTAACGATGGCCGGATTCAACAGGCCGTGGAAGCCTCCATACGCCCACCGGAGCCCGGGACGCGCTGTCCGGCCGAGTTGGCCGTGCGCCTGTCCGCCGCCGCCGGGGAGGCCATGACCGCAGAACTCCCACCCGAAGAGTGGATGCGCCTGCTCGACACGGTGGTCGCCTCGCCGGTACGGCGGACGGTCAAGCCGGCTGGGATACCGGTCGACGAAGTGGCCCGGCAGGCGGCCCGGCATGCCTCTGGCTCGGTGCCCGCACTGGCCAAGCTGCTGGGACTTCGAATCCCTCCCCCGCCCCCGAGGCGGGTCATCACCGAGCGCCGGTTCAGTCCAACCGGCGGTTGAGAACCAGAAGGCGGGCGGTGAACCCGGCAGCTTCGAGGCGTTGCTTGGTGCTGCGGTCGCCCGGAAGGGCCAGCGCGTCGATGTCGACACACCCCAACTCAGCGCACCAGGCGACGGCGGCCTCCATGAGGGCAGTACCGACACCGACACCGCGGGCGTCCTCCTCCACGTAGCACCATTCAATCCGTCCACTCGGCCCCGCCGCACCCGGGCGGGTGAATGTGGTGACCGCCAACAGTCCGACCACGGCGTCCTCGTAGCTCCCCACGAAGACGGACGTGGCACTCTCGGGTGCTAGCCAGCGCCCGAGAAGCTCGTCGGCGGTGAGAGGTCCGACCAGGGTGGGGCCGCCCCGCAGGAAAGCGAGATCGCCCAGGGATTGGGCCAGCAGAACGGCAAGGCGAGGGCCATCGTCGGTGGCGGCCAGCCGCACCTCCTCCATGTCGCTACTCGGTGGAGGTTGACGCCGGCATCTCGTCGAGGAGCTGGGTGGCCCGGTTGAGAATGGTCCGCCGATTGCGGTGCGACGCCTCGTGACGGTGCACGGCCCGAAGCTCGTCGGGGCCGAGGCTTTCCAGGCGACGCACCACCTGTGATGCACTGAGCGTGTCATAGTCGGCCAGGGCGGCGTGCACGATCGCTTCCGCCGCCGGGTCCGGCGCTGGTTTCGGAGTGGCCGGCGGAGCCTCTGGCGCCTGGGCGGCGGTCCTCTCGGGTTGATGGGGCGCCGTGGGCGCCTCCGGCGTGCCTCGCCCCCAAAGGGCATTGAGTCGCTGAGCGATCTCACGCTGGCTCTGCGCCACAAAGAACTTTCCCACCACCCGGGCATTGCTGATCTCGGACTCGACCCGTTGGCGCCCCTTGGCGATCACATTCGGCAGGTCTTCGGCCACCGTCAGCACCAGCCCCACTGGAGCGAAGACAAAGAAGTCGAGCGCCCGGTGGAGGGCGTGGGGATCATCCCGTTCAATCGCGGGTCCAACGTCGTCAGACACAGTCCCGACAGAGCATCTTCTTCTTGTCAGCCAGCTGACTCGGGTGCTTGACCAGGAAGCACGAGCGGCAGACGAATTCATCTGGCTGCTTCGGCAGCACCCGCTCGTTGCCCTCAGTCTTGTCCTCCTGGTCGGTTGCCTCCTCGTCCTCGGGCTCGTCCTCGACCACGAGGCGCTCCTTGAGGATGACGTCCAAGCTGGCCTCGACGTCCTCGTCGTCCGGTTCCTCCTCTTCCTCCTCGTCCTCGGCATCGCCCGAGCGCTCAACCACGGCGGCCGGGGAAGCGGTCAGGATTTCCGTCACTTCGATCTCAACTTCGTCGTCGTCGTCCAGGACGACCTCTTCGACGTCGTCATCGTCAAGGGGATCTACCTCAATATCCTCAATTTCGGCGAGCGCGTCGTCGTCCAGTTCGACGTCGAGTTCTTCGTCGTCGAGTGCGGCTTCTTCCTCGAGAGCGGGGCTCTCAATCTCCGGTTCTTGGGGCTTACTTTTCTTCTTGGTCGCCATGTGCCGCCGGAGCATAGACGGTTGCCGAGCCAGTTCAAGCACATCGCAGGTCACCGCGAAGGAGGTTCAGGCTGGGCCGGGTGGCGGCGGGCGGGCGGGCCCTGGGGTCTTTGGCACCATTTCACCCGGCCCGATCGACGGTCCAGGAAAAACGTTCTCTACTCAACCCCCAGGGCCAACCTCCGCCTCTCACAGCATCCCCCCCTCAGGCGCTAGCAGCGACGGGGAAGTCGCTTCCATCGGGGTGTTTGAGACTGCGCTGTACCTTACGCACCGCGAGGGTGGGGTCGTCAAGGGGTTTCAGACCCCGCTCACCAGGGGGGATGAAGGTACGTCCTGGTCAGCGCGTTGAAGATTTTTCGGAACGTCGCCTTTCGGCCCGGCGCTCGGCCTCGAGCCGTTCCAGATCGGTCGATCCGTGGTCGACAAACGACATGGCTTCCGCCACGGCGCGGTGGCCGGCACCTTCGGCGATCGCTCGGTGCATCTGCTGGGCTACCCGCCGGTAGGCCGGATGTCCTTGCGCGCCCGAGCGCAGCTCAATGAGGTGCATGGCCTCGCGGGCGTTGCACTGCATGACATAGCGAATGCGATGGGCCAGCGACACGGCGTAGGACGCGTCTTCGGGGAAGTCGGATCTCAAGGTGCGGTACAGGTCTTCGGCTCGACGGATGGACTCGTCGTATCTCTCGCCCAGGCCGGCCTCGGCCACCAGCTCGGGCATGTCGTAGCCGAGCCCGACTCCCAGGCGCTGCCACTCCATGGTCAGCATGCGATGTCGTTGTAGATCGCGGAAGGCGCCGTAGTCGGTGACCAATTCAAAGCGGTAGTCCGTGCGCTCGAAGGCCCGGCCCGGCCGATGCCGGCGGTTACGCCGTTCCCCCACGTAGGCGCGGAGGAGGGCCACCCGATCCTCGTGGCCGAGGAGGCGGACCCGCCGGGCCGCCTCGTGTTCGGAGCATTCCAGATGGGAAAAACAGGCCGCCACGAGGATCTTCTCCTCGCCTTCGGGGTCGAAGTCGACCAGAGTGACTTCGGGCTCCGGGGCCGGTCCCTCTCCTCCTTCCGCCGCATCGTGCTCGGGCCACAGTCGGGCCACCATGCGGGCGGTGTCGGTTCGGGTGGAAGCCATGTAGGCCGTCCACTCGCCACCACGGGCGGGGACGTCGACCCGCTGGAGAAACGACGGGATGACCTTGCGCAACTCAGCCAGCATCATGTCGGCATAGCGGCGCGCCTCGGGCAGCGGATGCCCCCGCATGCGCAGCAGCAGCTGTTCGTAGGACTGGCCGGTCCCGTAGAGGCCGATGTTCGAGAGGGAGGCGGCAGGAAGGAGGCCGCGGAGCGCATCGAGCGCCTTGGCCCGGGTGGCCTGGCGGTAGATGAAGTCGCTGTCACCCGCCTCCTGGGGAAAATGCTCGGCCACCCACGACTGCATGAGGGGCAGGAGTTCGCCGTAGGTGTCGAAGACACGGTCCATGTCCCCGACGTAACGGGTTCCGTGGGGTGATTGCAGGAGCAGGGGTGGCCGGAAATAGCGGTAGTGACCACTTTCCAGCCGGTTGTTGTAGGCGATGTAGCGGGTCGATTGTTCAAGGTAGGACATGAGGCGTCCCCACTCGAGCACCTTGGACAAGATGTTGGAGGATTGCTCACAGGCCAGGTGCACCCCCCCCAGCTGCGCCACCGAGTCGTCCCCGTATTCGACGAACACCTTCTCGTAGAGTTGCTCGGCTCGTTCCAGGCCCACCGTGGCATCGACCGACGCGTCGCCGGTGATGTCAAGGTCACCGACGAACTCGTCGAGGAACAGGCGGCGCAGGCTCTTGGGCGAGCGCGAATAGCGGGCGAAGAGGGCACCCTTGACCACTTCTGGCAGGTTGACCAGGGCAAAGACCGGGAGGTCCAGGTTGGTCACATAGCGGCGGAGGATGGCTTCTTCGTCCGCGCTGAAGTGCTCTTCGAGGTAGGGGAACATGCCCGGCCTACGATACGACGACGGTGCTGCACCCGTGGCGGATGGGTCAGACCGCAGGCAGGCCCCCGGCCACCACCCCGCGCAACAAGAGCCCAACCGCCTCCCGGGCCGATCGGGAGGTATCCGGATCGGCGGTGGCGTGGGCCACCTGCTGGACCAGGTCGGCCACCGATTTGATGGTGCGGACGAAGTCGCCCGGCGCCAGATCGCCGATGTCGCGGGCGGCCACGCCCAGCGCCGTGGCGAAGGAAGCGCCACGGGCCCACGATGTCACCGACGTGGCGAGACCGGCGGAAGGTTGTCGGGTTCGTGGCACCAGATGGAGCTCCTCGACCAGGCGGATCCGCTCGGCCGCTTCACTGACGGCAGCGCAGCGCCAGCCCAGTTCGGCTGCCCTCTTGTCCCCCAGCCGGTCGGCCAGAGGTTCCCGACGCTTGCCGTGCCGGTGAGGGGCCCGATGACCCCCTGGGGCCAGTCGACGGGCCCGACGGGGCTCGAACACCACTGACGAGAGGACGCCGGCCACGACGGCGGGCTCCGCCCCTTCGAGCAGATCCGTGGCCAGGGTCTCGGCCACCAGGAGATCGGACTGGTGGTAGATCCGGGCCAACCGGTGCCCGGCCGGCGTCAGGGCCCATTCATCGACATACCCAAGTTCCTCGAGGACGGCCACTCGATGGCTCAGCTGACGTGACAGCAGTTCGGGCTCGTGCGCCTGCCACTGGGCAAAGGAACGGTGCAGCACCGCGTTGGCCGTCTCCTGATCGAAGCGGGACACCAGGTTGACGGCCAGGTTGTAGGTCGGACGGAAGGAGGAGCGCAGGTCGGGGGGCGGCGCCGAAGCCACGCGGGCGGCTTCGGCGAAGGTCGTCTCGCGGGACCACTCGACGATGGCATGGCCTTCCTCATCGAGGCCACGGCGCCCGGCCCGCCCGGTGAGCTGGAGGTACTCCCCCGAGGTGAGGGTGGCCCGTCCGGCACCCCCGTACTTGGTGAAGCGCTCAATGACCACCGAGCGGGCAGGCATGTTGATGCCCAGGGAGAGCGTCTCGGTGGCAAACACCACCTTGAGCAGACCGGCCGCGAAGCACTCCTCCACCGTCTCGCGGAAGACCGGGACCAGACCGGCATGGTGCGCCGCCACTCCGCAGGACAGGCCTTCGACCCACTCGTCGTAGGCCAGCACACCCAGATCATCGTCACTGAGCATCTCGGTCCGCCGTTCGGCGATCTGTCGGATGGTGATTCTCTCATCGGCTTCGGTGAGGCGCACCCCGTCGCGCACCACCTGGCGCACGGCGTCATCGCAGGCGGCCCGGCTGAAGATGAACACGATGGCGGGCAGCATCTCGAGCGCCCCCAGCTCACTGATCAACTCGGTCCGCAACGGCGACCGGTAGGGCAAGCGAGGGCCCCCACCCCGAGCCTGCCAATGGGCCGGCCGGGCCGGCACGGCCCGGCGGACCGCCTGATCAATGCGCAACCCCTCGCTGGCCGGCTTGCCGTTGGACATCAATAACGGCAGGAGGACAGTCTCATCGTCGCTTCGGCGATGGACGGCGAAATGGTGGCGCAGGACGATGGGCCGCTGCTGCTCAATGATCACATCGGTGGTCCCGCGGACCGAGCGCAACCAGCCGCCCAGCTCGTTGGCGTTGTTCACGGTGGCCGACAGGCAGACGAACCGCACCTCGGGGGGCGAGAGCACGAGGACCTCTTCCCACACGCCACCTCGGTAGGGGTCCTGAATGAAGTGCACCTCGTCGAGGACCACCGTATGGAGTCCCGCCAGCAGGTCGGAACCGGCCAGCAGCATGTTGCGCAGGACCTCGGTGGTCATCACGACCACCGGCGCCTTAGGCCTCACGGCGGTGTCACCGGTCAGGAGGCCCACGTGTGCCGCGCCGTAACTGGCGACCAGCTCCCCGTACTTTTGGTTGGACAGAGCCTTGAGGGGTGTGGTGTAGAAGGTCTTTCCTCCCATCCCAAGGGCACGATGCACGGCGTAGGCGGCTACCAGGGTCTTGCCCGAACCGGTGGGGGCAGACACCAGCACGGAATGGCCGGCCTCGACGGCCTGGAAGGCGTCCTGCTGGAATTCGTCCGGCGGGAACGGGAGCAGTGCCTGGAAGGCCGCTCCCCCACCCGTCGCTTGGACGGGCCACGGGAAGGCGGTCAACGGCCGAGCAGCTTCCCGATGCCGATGGAAATGAAATAGAAGAGGGTCAGGGGTACCGCCAGGGCCAGCATGGAGAAGGGGTCCGAACTCGGTGTGGCGACCGCTGAGATCACGGTGATGATGATGATGGCCCAGCGCCAGGAACGCAGGAGGCGGGCCGGGGTGACCACGCGGGCCAGCTCCAGCGAGACCAGGATCACGGGGAACTGGAAGGTCAATCCGAACAGCGTCATCATCAACAGGATCAGGCCCAGGTACGGGATGGGGTCGTAAATGGCCTGCAGGTTGGGTCCGCCGACCGATCGCAACCAGCCCAGCGCGTGAGGCAACGTGACGTAGGCCGTTGCCGCACCGGCCAGGAAGAGCAGGAACGAGACGGCGACGAACGGGATGGCGTACTTGCGCTCGCGCGCCTGGAGGCCGGGAGTCACGAAGCGCCACAGCTGGTAGAGGATCACCGGCGACGCCATGGTCAGGCCACCGAAGATGGCGATCTTGACCCGCAGTGCGAGGCCATCCAACGGGGAGGTGACGAAGAGGTTGCAGGTGCCGTTGGAGGCGAAGAGCAACGAGTTGCTGGGGCTCTTGTGGTGCAGCGTCGTGGCGTCGACATTGCAGAGGGGCCGGATGAGGAAGTGCAGGATCGGCTCGTAGGCGATCACGGCCACGGTCGTGGCGATCAGGAAAGCGATGATCGAGATGATCAGGCGCCGCCGAAGCTCGCCCAGATGTTCGCCGAGTGTCATGGCGTCGGGAGACGGCTTGTCCTTGCGCCTGGAGAGAAACGACGTCGTGGCCATGGGGTCGTCCGGTCAGTTCAGGCTGGGGTCACCGGCGGCGATGACCTCAGGGCCATGGGAGAACTCGGCCCCCGATGTGGGGACCGGCACCGCGGCATCGGCCAGACGTTCGGGGACGGCGGTCCCGTCCCCAATGGGAAGGTCGGCGGTGGATTCCTCTCCGACGGGGGCCATGTTGGAGAGGTGGTTGAGGAGCGCCGAAGGTGAGCGGGCCAGGCGGGCGATGTCGGTGGTGGAGGGAAGGTCCGGGATGGAGCTGCGCACTTCGGCCTCCATCCGGTGCCGGAATTCGCTGAAGGAACGCCAAGCACTGCCGACCTGGCGGGCCACCTGAGGCAGCTTGTCGGGCCCGAGCAGGATGAGGGCCACCACGCCGATGACGAGAAGCTTGGCCGGGTCCAGATTGAGCATGTGCCCTCAGCCTACGGCGCCGTTAGAGCGACTGGATGAGGCGTTCGACCCGCTCATCATGGGACTTGAAGGGATCCTTGAGCAGCACCGTGCGCTGGGCCTGGTCATTGAGCTTGAGGTGGACCCAGTCGACGGTGAAGTCCCGCCGCCGCTCCTTGGCCCGCTTCACGAAGGCGCCCCGCAACCTGGCCCGTGTGGTCTCGGGAGGTTGGGTCATGGCATCGTTGATGGCCTCATCGGTACAGGTCCGGTCGACCAGATCCCGTTGCTGGAGCTTGTAGTACAAGCCCCGGGACCGATCGACATCGTGGTACATGAGATCGATCATGGCCACCTTGGGGTGAGAAAGCGGCACCTCGTGCCGGGCCCTCATCTGCTCGACCAGGAGGTACTTGGCCACCCAGTCGCATTCCCGGCCCAGCGAGGTGGGATCAGCCTCAATGCCCTTGAGACAGTGCTCCCACATCGCGAGCGCGGTGTCCTCCTCGGGGGAAAGGCCCTTGTGATCGCGGAATTTCACGGCCCGCTCCAGGTACTCGGTCTGAATGTCGAGGGCGGTCATTTCGCGTCCGTTGGCCAGGCGGACCCGGCGTTGGCACGTGATGTCGTGGCTGATCTCGCGGATGGCCCGAATGGGGTTCTCCAAGGTCAGATCACGCAGCACCGTCGAGGAATCCTCCAGCATGGCCAGGAGGATGGAGGTGGTACCCACCTTCAAGAAGGTGGCGTACTCGCTCATGTTGGAGTCACCCACAATGACGTGGAGGCGGCGGAACCGCTCGGCATCGGCGTGGGGTTCGTCCCGGGTGTTGATGATGGGCCGGCTGCGCGTGGTGGCCGAGGAGACGCCTTCCCAGATGTGCTCGGCCCGCTGGCTCAGGCAGAACACGGCGCCGCGGGCGGTCTGGAGCACTTTGCCGGCCCCGGCGAAGATCTGCCGGGAGACCAGAAATGGGATGAGGACCTCGGTGTATCGGTTGAAGTCGTCGTTGCGCTCGGTGAGGTAGTTCTCGTGGCAGCCGTAGGAATTGCCCACCGAGTCCGTGTTGTTCTTGAAGAGGTAGACCTCGCCCCGGATCCCCTCCTCGCGCAGTCGGGACTGGGCGCCGGTGACCAGCTGGGCCAGGATCCACTCCCCCGCCTTGTCGTGCACGACGACGTCGTTGATCTTGTCGCACTCCGGTGTGGCGTATTCGGGATGGCTGCCGACGTCGAGATACAAGCGGGCGCCGTTCTCCAGAAACACGTTGGACGAACGTCCCCACGAGACGACACGGCGGAAGAGGTAGCGAGCCACTTCGTCGGGGCTGAGCCGGCGCTGGCCACGCAGGGTGAATGTCACCCCGTACTCGTTCTCGATCCCGAAGATACGGCGCTCCACCGGGCCACCGTACTGCGGCCTAAGCCAGGAGTTGTGCCAGGTCCTCTTCGCTGATGCGGCGGAAAGTCCGCCTTCCGTTGCCCCGGCTGAGTGTGGCCACTTCAAGGTCGCCGGCGCCCAGTGTCCGGTCGGGACCGGCGAGAGCGACGGTGGCCGCCTTGAGGGCAGCGTCCAGGTCCCAGTCGGCCTGCCAGGCGTCGGCCACCCGCTCGGCGATGGTCTCGGCGTCGCCCCCGAGGACGGCGAAGCGCTCCTCGTCGGTGATGGTCCCTTCGTAGGCGATGTGGTACATCTGGTTGCCGTCGGAGCCCAGCTCGGCCACCAGGATCTCCACCTCGAGCGGCTTCATTTCGTGGGTGAACACGTTGCCGAGATACTGCGCGTACAGGTTGGCCAGCGACCGGGCATCGACGTCCTCTCGGCTGTAGGCGTAACCCTTGGTGTCGGCGTGGCGCACGCCGGCCACGCGCAGCTGGTCGTACTCGTTGTACTT
>PNAT01000091.1 GCA_003169675.1 Acidimicrobiaceae bacterium | reverse complement strand
TCGACGGAGACGAGCACACTGTGAACGCCGGTGGCATCGCCAGCGCTCCGCGAGGCGTCCCTCACGCCTTCAAGGTCTCCGGCGCTGACGGCGCCCGACTGCTGTGCTTGCACACACCCGGCTGCTGCCAGGCGTTCTACTGGGACGCCAGTGAAGCGGTCCCGATCGATGACCGTCGGGGCATCGAGGCCGGACCGGTGGACATGGGTCGGGTGCAAGCCTCGGCCAAGAAGAATGGCGGCATCGAAATCCTCGGTCCGCCCCCGTTCGGGCCGGCCGCTCAAGCCTGACGGCGGGGCCTTGCCTGAGCGCCGGTCGGGGGAAACCGGGAACAGTACGACGCCGCCACGCGGGGACCGCCCGCGAGGGGCGGCGACGTCAGATCGACGGTTCCGCGGGCGCCGAGACGGTCGCCAGGGTGTCCCAGAACGCGGGCGGATCGAAACACCGCGCATCGCCGAGGTCCCGGCTGGCGGCAGATGAACTGGAGCAAGCAACCCGGCCTCCGATGGCGCCCCGGCCCGGCAGTCGCAGCGCGACGGCGAAATAGCTGAGCATTCTGGGGTACCCGGGTCGACGGATGAACCGACGTCCGAACCGAGCTCCAGATGTCCCAGATGACGTACCTGTCCGGGAACCGTCTCCGGTCGGATCTTACGGGACGCTCTCCCGGATCGAGGCGACCCGCCTTCGGTGCCCGGACACGGTTCGGCTTGCGGGACGGGCTGTTGACCCCGATCGGCCGACCTCGCAGGGACGCGATGGCCGTCTGATCTCTCGCACTCGGGCACCGATCTCAATTTGCGGCCCGGCCCGATCAGACGGGGCGATTTGAACCGTTTGCTGGAGTGAGCAGGCGGCTCAGCACCGTGCCAGATATCGATCCCCAAGCTGGCGTTCTGGGGCACCTGACGCACCATCAGGTCTAGGGTGCAGATTCGGACGTGTCAGAAGGACTGACGGCGCAAACGAAAGGGCAGAATGCCATGAGCGGTATCGAAGGTGAGAAGCTCTACGAGTACACCCTGTCGGTGACCGGGATGGTCGAGTACGGCGCGAGCTTCCAAGACATCATGGCCGGGCAGAGCCCGCCCCCGCCGGGAGGATTGCGCGTTGACGTCGCCTTCGAGGGGCCGATGACCGGACGTCTGAGTGGCAGCGTCGTCGGTGTGGACTACATCACCATTCGTGCCGACGGCCGCGTCGATCTCGATATCAAAGCCCAAATCACCACTGATGATGGCGAGAAGATCGCTTTCGCCGCCAGCGGCGTTGGGATTGCGCAACCGGGCTTGCCGACGGCATTGCTGCGGGAGAACGTCACGCTCACGACTGCGAGCGAGCGCTATGCCTGGGTGAACCCACTGCAAATCTGGGGTATCGGCTCGGTCGATTTCAGCACCGGCACGGTCAACATCAGCGCATATCTGCCCGAGTAGACACCTCTGGCAGCGCCAGGTCCGTTCTCCAGTGACGGCACCTATCGAACGACACCATTACGGGTAGCCCCGTGTGCCGTTCGGGGCGCAGGAACTGGAGCAAGCACCGGAACCGTCTGACGAGATCTCGATGACCGGGCACCGATCGGTGATCGAGACGATCGCCTCGGTGACCGCTGAGGGACATCGCTGATCGAGGGATCGGTGAGGCCGATGCCCGTTGTAGTGATCCACGTACTCGGCGAGGCCGGCTTCGAGATGGCGGCGGCCGAGGATGAGGAACCGGTCCAGGCACTCTCGGCGGATCGTGCCGACAAACCGCTCGGCGATAGCGTTCGCTCTCGGGGCCCTGATGGGAGTCTTGATGACCCTGATCCCAACGGCTGCGAAGACGGCGTCGAAAGAGGCGGTGAACTTGGTATCGCGATCTCGGATGAGGAATGTGGCCGGCGTCGCCCGCTCCGCCAGATCGAAACAGAAGTTGCGGGCCTGCTGGGCCACCCAGCCCGTGACGGGGTTGGCCGTCACCCCCGCGAGGTGGACCCGACGGGTGTCGTGGTCGATGAAGAAAAGCACATAGAGGCGCCGGAGCAAGACGGTGTCGACATGGAAGAAGTCACAGGCGATCCGACCCTTCGCCTGAGCCTGGAGGAACTCCGCCCACGTTGGCGCCGACCGTCTCGGTGCAGGGTCGATGCCCTGACGCTTCAGGATCGCCCAGACGCTCGATGGGGCGATGGAGATGCCCATGCTGGCGAGCTCGCCATGGATGCGCCGGTAGCCCCAGGTCGGGTTCTCACGAGCCAACCGGACGACGAGGGTGGCGGTACCTGCGGGAACCACTGGCCGTCCCGAGCGGCGGTGTGGGTAGGTCCAGCGTCGGCGGACGAGATCTCGGTGCCAGCGCAGCAGCGTGTCTGGCTGGACGAAGAACCCAGCGCGACGCTCTCGTGGGAGAAGTCGTGACAGCCCTGCGAGTACCGCCCGGTCTGCCGGCCGCAGCGCGGGTCGGTCGACCTGGCGTCGCAGGACCGCCACCTCGTGGCGCAGGATGACGATCTCGATCGCCAGGTCATCCTGAGCGCGGCACAAGAGGCGGACGAGCTGGACCACGCGGACGAAGGCCAAGTAGAGGAACGAGAGAGCCATGGTGGCACCCTCGCCGCCAGGACTGCGCTGCCGAAAGTACTGGTGTCAGCCGCAGGTGACCTTCTCGGCACCTGCAGGCTTGAGAACCACCTCACGAGGTTGCCCCGGGCCCCGGGCAGGATCACGAGGAGCTCGGAATCTGCACAATTGAGGACATTGACAAGGCGCAGTTGACCACCTTACGGTCGGGTATGACCCGTCCCGGGCGACGCCCGAAGACAACGGTCATTCTCGGATGCGTGTGGGCGTTGTGCGTCACCGTGGTGACGGCCCCCGTTCCGGCAGCGGCCGACATCCAACACGAGGCGAATCAGGTGACGATTCTCGCCACTCATAAGGCGAATCATCCGTGCAGTTTGCTCACAACCCCGACGATCAGGCACCTCGTCGGCCTGTCGGCGTCGGGCGGCACCCAGGGTGGGGCCCTCAATCCGGGCGATGCGGAATGTTCGTGGGACCTGGGCACGACGTCCGGCGTCCTGAACCTCACCTATGAGCCGAGCATCACCAAGGGTGATCTGACTGCACCACAGTCCAACGGTGAGCTGGGGGCATCTGCCAAGCGAGTATCGGGAGTTGGCTCCGTCGCCTACGTGACGTGTACGAACCAACAAGGTGCGCCGCCGCTGTGTGAACTTCGAGCCTCCGGGCATGGCAAGACACTCGACTTCGTCCTCACCGCTCCGGGCAACCAGAAGGCCCTGACCAAAGACCTCGTCAAAGTCGGCAAGGCGGTGTTCGGCGAGTTGTGATCCAATTGCACACAGCCGTGCCGCCGACACCGGACTGACATTGCCCCAGTTCAATCGGTGATTCGAGTACTTGCACCCCATGAATCATCTTGCTCTGACGGATCGCCTGGTTCCGGCGAATTGCCAAGCCTGTGGGTGTCGAGAACCCTATCCCTCCAGGTCAAGCGACGAGCCGGTACTCGTGGATCAGCCAGCCGTGAATGTCGGTTCGCCGAACGTGTTCCGGTTCGGGATCCGCTTCCGGTGACGGTTACCGTTGTCCGCCGGGCCTCTCTGCGTCACCGGTGAGGTCGGCGCGGGTGAAGACAGGTCAGCCGATGCGCTCGGCCAGGGACACGATGATCCCCTCCGGACCGCGCACGTAGGCCATGCGCCAGATGTGCTCGTACTGGCCGATGTCGCCGACCAGCCCGTATCCGTCCGCGGCCAGCCCGTCGACGGCCGCCTGGAGGTCGTCGACCTCGAAGGCCACGTTGCGCAGCCCCAGCTCGTTGGCCATCGCCGCGGGCGATCCGGGCTGATGGGCGGGCCGGACAAATCTCGAGAGCTCCAGCCGGGTACTTCCGTCGGGCGGCCGAAGCATGACGATCTCAGTGCGGGAGTCGGGGATGCCTATGACCGTGTCCAGGAACTCGCCCTCCACGAACATCCGCGTGCCCTCGACCTCGAGACCCAGCCCGACGAAGAACGCCGTCACCGTGTTGAGGTCCGCAACGGTGATACCGACATGGTCGAAACGTCGTACATGTGACATGGGGTACATCCTCCGTTGTTCATTCTTGTCGACCCACCCGAAGGGACGGAGCCAACCGGGGATCTCGACATGATCATCGGCGAACTCTCTCAGGGCCGCCCTGGCCGTGCGAACCGGTTGTGGTCGTGATATCCCGTGACCGGGGGCGTCGCCCGGGTGGGTGTCCCGCCCAACGATCGTCATCTGGCGAGGGTAGGTGGATCGGGCAGATTCTTGGTCACCGGCTCTAGCCGGTGCCGACAACCGGGGTTCCTTCGGACCGGCCCACCAAAGGAGGTGCGCCATGACGGCGCTACTCGTCGGATACGCCCGAGTGTCCACTGACCAGCAGGACCTCACTTCCCAACGCGACGGTCTCGCCACGCTCGGGGTAGCTGCCAGTCGGATCTACGTTGACCACGGACTGACGGGCACTAATCGCGAACGGCCCGGCCTGCGCGAGGCCTTGGCTGCCTGTCGAGAGGGCGACACCCGTGTGGTCACCAAACTCGATCGCTTGGCCCGGTCCCTCCCCGATGCACGAGCGATCGCCGAAGAGCTGACCGCCAGACAGGTTCGCCTCAACCTTGGCGGCTCCGTCTACGATCCGAACGATCCTGTCGGGCGGCTGCTCTTCAATGTCCTCGCCATGGTGGCCGAGTTCGAATCCGATCTCATCCGATTGCGGACCCGAGAGGGCATGAAGGTGGCCAAAGCCAAGGGGCACCTCCGAGGCAAGCAGCCCAAACTCAACCATCGCCAAGAAGCACACCTGGTTGCCCTACTGGACACTGGTGAGTACACGACCGCTGATCTGGCTGACCTTTTCGGCGTCGCGCGCTCAACCGTCTACCGGGCCGTCGAGCGAGAGCGGATACTAAAAGCAGCGTCTACGAGCATTCCGATCTCGGGAGCGAAAACCTGACGACTGTGTGGCGGTGTCCCGTAGGGCACACCCCTATGGGATGCCGTCGCAACTTCCTGTCACGAAGCTGGATTGCTCCGATGGCGGTTCGGCTTGCGGGACGGTCATTGGTGGCTCTCCTCAGCGAAACTGGCCACAGGCGATAACCGTCGATCTGTCCGTTCAGATCCCGGGATCGATCAGTGGCTCCGGCTGCACAGATGGAACGATCGGTAACGCTCGCGCAAACGCTCCTTGGAGCGGGACCCGGATAATCTCCCCAAGCCGGTGGTTGGGGCGACTCAGGGCCGATCTTCCTGGAAGCTTGGTCTAGTGCGGTGACACTCAAATAG
>PNAT01000110.1 GCA_003169675.1 Acidimicrobiaceae bacterium | reverse complement strand
TGCTCGACCGAGACGTAGTCGTCTCCCAGGTCCCGCCGGCACTCGTCGGCCGCCTCCAACGACGCCCGCGCCGCCCGCGACAGCCCGGGCTCTGAGCCGCCGTCGGCCCGGGGCAGTCGGGCCAGCTGCTCGCCCACCTTGGCCCGCAGCTCGTCGGGGTCGACGCCGACCTGGGTGAGCAGGGGGCGCGTCATGGTCTCGGTCTGCAGCAGGAGGGCGTCGAGCAGGTGGGCCAGCGTCAGCTCAGGATGGTTCGACGAGGCCGCATGCGCGGTGGCGGCGCTGAAGGCGGCCTTGGTGTTNNACTTCCTCACTTCCTCACTTCCTGCGGTAGGGGACCGGGGACTGGCGCAGCGGCACCAGGTCGCGCCGGTACTGGCGGTGGGTGGCCGCCACCGCCATGGCGGCCTGAGCCCGGACCTCGGTCAGCTCGGCCTGGAGCTTGCGCACTTCGCCTTCGAGCTGCAGCACCCGGCGCACCCCTTCGAGGTTCAAACCGGTGGCCGTGAGCTCTTGAATGTGGCGTAACCGCTGCAGGTCACTGTCCGAAAAACGCCGCGACCCGCCACTGGTGCGCCAGGGGTCCAGCAGACCCTTGCGCTCGTATATGCGCAACGTCTGCGGGTGCATCCCGGTCAGCTCGGCCGCCACCGAGATCACATAGACGGCCCGGTTGGCCTCTCCACTCGCCATGACAGACCCCCCGTCAGCCTTCTACCGCCAGGCGCGGCGCATCCTCGGTCACCGCGGCTAGCGACTCGACGGCCGCCCGCTGCTCATCGGTCAGCGCGGTGGGCACCAGGACCTCGATCTTGACCATCAGGTCCCCCGGCTTGCCGGCGTTGCGGGCGTTGCCCGCCGGCACGCCCCGGCCACCGACGCGCAGCACGCGGCCCGATTGGGTTCCGGGCGGCACCTTCAGCGTCACCTTGCTCTCCAGCGTCGGCACGGTGATGGTGGTGCCGAGCGCCGCCTCGGGGAAGGTGATGGGCACGGTGATGGTGAGGTTGCGCCCGCTGCGCCCAAAGTTCGGGTGGTGGGCCACGTGGACCACTACATAGAGGTCACCGGGAGGCGCCATCCCCTGGCCCGGCGCGCCCCGCCCCTTGACCCGGATGCGTTGACCGCCTTCGACCCCGGCCGGGATACGGACCTTGACCGAGCGCACCTTCTGCTCGGTGCCCGTGCCGTGGCAGATGGGGCAGGGCGTATCGAAGAGGGTGCCCCGCCCGACACAGTCGGGGCAGACCGTGCTGAGGGAGAACAGCCCCTGGTTGTCATTCAGGCTCCCGGTTCCGCCACAGCGCGGGCAGGTGTGCGTCGAGGTGCCCGGCGCGGCGCCGCTGCCCCGGCAATTCGAGCAGCGGGCGTCATGGGGGACATTGACCGACGTGGTGACGCCGTGTACGGCGTCGGAGAAGGAGAGATGGAGTGCCGCCTCCATGTCAGCCCCCCGCTGGGGCCCGCGCTGGGCGGTGCGGCGATTGCCGAACAGCCCCCCGAAGAGGTCACTCAGGTCCCCCATGTCCTCCATGCGGAAGGTCCCACCGCCGGGCGCGCCGAAGCCCCCAATGGGCCCGTGCGTGCGCACCTCGTCGTACTCCTTGCGCTTGTCGGCATCACCGAGGACGTCGTAGGCCGCGCTGATCTCCTTGAAACGCTCCTCGGAGCCCGGGTTGGTGTCCGGGTGGTACTGCTTGGCCAGCTTGCGGTACGAACGCGTGATGTCCTTGTCGGTGGCCGAGGACTGCACCCCGAGCACCTTGTAGTAGTCCTTCTCGAACCACTCCCTCTGGGCGGCCATGGCTCAGCTCACCCCCGCACGCGGACCATGGCGGGGCGCAGCACCTGGCCCTTCCATTTGTACCCGGACCGCAGGACCTCCTCCACCAGCACCTCGCCGCCCTCCTCTCCGCCCTCGTCCTCCGAGCGGGCCACGGCGTCGTGCACCGAGGGGTCGAACACCACCCCGGCCTCGTCCAGCCGCTCCAGGCCCTCCTTGGCCAGCAGGTCCAGCAGCATGGCGCGCGCCGCGTTCAACGCCTTGGCGTCCTCGCTGTCGGCGCCGGCCTCGCCTTGGTGCGCCCGAGCCAGGTCGAGCGTGTCCAGCACCGGCAGCAACTTGTCGATGAGGGAAGCCGCGGCCCGGGCCGACTGCTCCTCTTGGAGGCGGGTGATCCGCTTGCGGTAGTTCTCGAAGTCGGCCTGGGTGCGTTGCAGGGCCAGCAGGTACTCATCGCGCTCGGTCGAGATCACCGTCATGGGGTCGGGCAGCGCGGCCGGCTCACTGTCCGGCTCACCGACTGCTTCCACCTCCGCGTCCACCTCCCCGGCCGCCAGGGCGGCCGAGTCGGCCTCGCTCCAGGTCTCGTTGGCGTCGGCCTCCCCTTCCGGCGGATTCTCCGTGACCCGTTCGGGCTCCGGCGTGACCTCCTCAGCGGGGACGGCCTCGTCGGAGAGGCTCATTTCTCTTCGACGATCTCGGCATCGACGACGTCGTCGTCGTGGGCATCGGCTGCCTCGCCCTCGGCCGGCCCCTCGGGTCCACCGGGCGCACCGGCCGACGCCGACTGCGAAGCCTGCTCGTACAGGCGCTGGCTGAAGCTCTGGCTGACCCCGACCAGTTTCTCGGTCGAGTCCTTGATCGCCTCGATGTCGGAACCGGCCAAGGCGTCCTTGACGAGCTTCAGCGCAGCCTCCACGTCGTCCTTCTCGGTGCCCTCGAACTTCTCACCCTGGTCCTTGAGCAATTTCTCGGTCTGGTACACCAGGGTGTCGGCCGTGTTGCGGATCTCGGCCTCCTCACGGCGGGTGCGGTCCTCCTCGGCGTGGGCCTCGGCGTCGCGCACCATGCGCTC
>PNAT01000184.1 GCA_003169675.1 Acidimicrobiaceae bacterium | reverse complement strand
GACATCGACCTGATCGAGATCAACGAGGCCTTCGCCTCGGTGGTCCTGGCCTGGGAGCGTGAGTTCCGGCCCGACATGGAGAAGGTGAACGTAAACGGTGGGGCAATCGCGCTCGGGCACCCCACTGGGTGCTCGGGCGCGCGGCTCATGGCGACGCTGCTCAACGAGTTGGAGCGCACGGGCGGCCGCTTCGGGCTGCAGACCATGTGCGAGGGCGGCGGGCAGGCCAATGCCACCATCATTGAGAGGCTGGGCTGATGGGGGCCCGGGTGCCGGCGGTCGACGGGTGGTTCAGCCTGGGCGAGGAGGGCCCGGCCGCCCTCTTGGGGTCGAAGTGCGCCGGCTGTGGCACCTACGCCTTCCCGGCCGAGACGCGGTACTGCCGCAACCCCGACTGCGAGAGCGCCGAGTTCGAGGTGGTGGAGCTGTCGCGCCGGGGCCGGATCTGGTCCTATACCGACGCCCGCTACCAGCCACCCCCGCCCTACGTCGCGGCCGATCCCTACGTGCCGTTCTGCCTGGTCGCCGTGGAGTTGGCCGCCGAGAAGCTAGTGGTCATGGGGCAGGTCGTCGACGGCGTGACGGTGGACGACCTTCGTGTGGGTGACGAGGTGGAGCTGGTCATCGACACGCTGTACTCCGAGGACGACACCGATTTCCTGGTGTGGAAGTGGCAGCCGGTGGTGGCTGCGGTGCGGGGGGCCTGAGCCGGTGCCGGACGACAAGAGGATCGCCGTGCTCGGGGCGGGCATGCACCCGTGGGGGAAATGGGGCCGACCCTTCGTGGAGTACGGCTTGGCTGCGGCGCGTGACGCGCTGGCCGACGCCGGCTTGGGCTGGCGCGACATCCAGTTCGTCTCGGGAGCCGACACCATCCGCAACGGCTATCCGGGCTTCGTGGCCGGGGCCACCTTCGCCCAGGCCCTGGGGTGGACCGGGGCGCGCGTCTCCAGCGTGTACGCCGCCTGCGCCTCGGGAGCCGCAGCCATCGGCAGCGCCCGAGCCCAGATCCTGGCCGGTCTGTGCGACGTGGCCCTGGTGGTCGGGGCCGACACGACACCCAAGGGATTCTTCGCCCCGGTGGGCGGTGGGGACCGCAAGGACGACCCCGACTGGTTGCGCTTCCACCTCATGGGGGCGACGAACCCAACGTACTTCGCGCTGTACGCCCGCCGGCGCATGGACCGCTTCGGCGCCACCGAGGAGGACTTCGCACAGGTGAAGGTCAAGAACGCGCGCCACGGGGTGGCCAATCCCTACGCCCGCTACCGCGGCGAGGTCACGGTGGACGAGGTGCTGGCCTCTCCCATGGTGGCGGACCCGCTCCGGCTCCTGGAGATCTGCGCCACTTCGGACGGTGGCGCCGCGCTGGTGCTCACCAGCATGGATTTCGCCCGCCGCCATGCCGGTGGGGCCGAACCACAGGTCACCATCAACGCCGTGTCGACGGTGACGCCTTCGTTCCCCAACACGGTGATCGAGATGCCGAACTTCTCGACCGACTCTGCGGTCGCCTTCAGCGGCCAGTGGGATGCCGGGGCGGGGTTCCGCCCCTCCATAACGGCGGCGGCGTACGCCGAGGCCGGGATCGGACCCGAGGATCTCAGCCTGGCCGAGGTCTACGACCTGTCGGCCGCGTTGGAGCTGGACTGGTACGAGGACATCGGGCTGTGTGGGGAGGGTGAGGCCGAGAAGCTGTTGCGCGACGGGGTCACCTCGCTGGGCGGACGGGTGCCGGTGAACCCCTCGGGGGGACTGTCCTGCTTCGGCGAGGCCATCCCGGCTCAGGCCATCGCCCAGGTGTGCGAGAGCGTGTGGCAATTGCGGGGGGTGGCTGCTGGGCACCAGGTGGAGGGGGCCCGGGTGGCGGTCACGGCCAACCAGGGCCTCTTCGGGCACGGGTCGTCGGTCCTGCTCACGCGGTGAAAGTTGGGGCTGGACCTTGGATATATGTGTTCTTGAAAACTAAACAAGCCTGTTGAGTATCTGAGGATTGTCACCGGGGGCAGGGGGCGGGCACATCAGCGGAGCCGGGAAGACCTGTTTCCCATTGGCGGCCGGTCCTGCTTAGGCTGGCGGGATCGGGCGCCGCTGTTGAGCGTCGAGTTCCAGAGCTATTACCCGGGACGACGAAGGTGCGACCGTTGGAGAGTAGTCAGCAAGCGAGTTGGGCCACGACGTGGAAAACAAAGAGAAGCTGAGGTGTTGATGGCGGACCACAATGACCACCGGGGCGGGGACGGGTCCGATGACGTGCTCCGCGCCCTCGACGAGATGGAGTCCGTCCTGCGCGCCAACGCCGAGAGTGAGCGGTTTCTGTCCCGACGGATCGCCGAAGTGCGCCTGGCCCGTCAGAATGGGCTGGAGTGGAAGGCCATCCTGGGCGCCGAGGACGACCCGGGAACGGTGCAGCTGGTGAGCACCATTTTGCGGCGACAGTCCGAAGCGAGCGGCTCCTTCCGGCGCGCCATGGTGGTGGCGCTGCGAGCCGAGGGCCAGAGCATCCCGAGCATCGCCCAGCTCTTCGGGGTGACCCACCAGCGGGTGTCCAACCTGCTGCGCCGGGTGGCTCAGGGCGATTGATCGACAACGGAGAGGTCACGGGCCGGGAGGCCGCCGCACCTCGGTCAAAGTTCAGGAGGGCGGTACCCATCCCTTCAAGACGGCGTCGGCCTCGCGCATGATGTCCATGATGATGTCGGCCACCGAGGGCAGCGACTCAATCAGTCCCACCACCTGACCGGTCGGGAGGACCCCCACATCGGTCCGGCCATCCACAAGTGCCGCCTTGGTCATGACCGGCGCATTGGCCGCCATCACCACCTGGGGCCAGGTGAGCTGGTTGCCCTCCTTCATGGCCCGGCCCTCCTTCAGGAGCGCCCGCAGCGAGGTGCCGGTTTCCCGGCGGAACTGGTGCGCACTGCGCAGCGCACGGGGGAGGGCGCGCAGCCAGCTCTGCGATTCGAGATGGTCGATCAATTCGGTCTGCACGACCCGCTGGGGCGCTCCGTCCACCTTGGTGGTGACCACGGTGCCGGTGACCGGCGTACCCACGTAGGTCGCCTTGATGGTGTCAGGGACCCGGGACTCGGCCGAGAGGAGGAAGCGGGTGCCCATGGCGATGCCCGAGGCGCCGTAGGCCAGGGCGGCCACCAGGCCCCGACCGCTGAAGAAACCGCCGGCGCCGATGACCAGGACACGATCGCCGACGGCGTCGACCACCTGGGGCAACAGGAGCGACGTGGGCACCGTCCCGGTGTGGCCCCCGCCCTCGCCACCCTGGGCGATCACGGCGTCGACCCCCCACTCGGCCACCTTCTCGGCGTGGCGGCGGGCGCCGACGGTGGGCATGACGAACAGTCCGGCGTCTTTGCATTTAGCCACCAGGGCCCGGTTGGGGGCTTGGGCGAAGCTGGCCACCGTGGCACCGGTCTCGATCATCAGGTCGATGCGAACTCCCACGTCGGCCACGTCGGTGCGCAGGTTGACGCCGAAGGGGGCCTCGGTACGGGCGCGCACCTCGCCGATGGCCTGGGCCAGTTCCTCCAGCGTCATGGTGGCCGAGGCCAGGATGCCCAGCCCGCCGGCGTTGGCCGTGGCGGCGACCAGACGCGGCCCGGCCACCCAGCCCATGCCCGTCTGCACGATGGGATAGCGCACGCCCACCCGGGCGCAGAAGTCCGTATGGAGCGCCGGGTGGAGCGCCGGACGGGAGGCCTCGCTCAGCTCTTCACATCCCGGTCCCGCAACGAGCCCGGATCCAGCACGGTGCGCAGCAGGTCGAGCTCTTCGGGTGTGGGCAGGCGGGTCTCGGCCACGTCGTCGGGGATGGTCAGCGCGAATGCGGTGGCACCCACGATGTCGTCCACCGTGGTCCCGGGGTGGAACGACCGCAACCGCATGGTGTGGTCGGGCGTCTCGAAGTCGAACACACCCAGATTGGAGACGACGCGGCGGATGTCGTGGAAACGGGTGGCGCCCGGCCCGGCCGTCTCGGCGCGGGCGTAGCCGACGCCGCTGACCACATCGACGTGCTCGACGAAGGTGCGGACGGTGTGGTCAGGGACCCAGTAGCTGGTGGGATGATTGACCGAGTTCCCCGGCGCCCCGCGCACGCCGACCAGCTGCACCTTGGGGCGATGGTGGTCGCCGATGGCCGAGATGTTCTGGTTGCCCGTGCGGTCGATCTGGCTGGCCATCATCATGATGTGGCGGCGTCCCGACCACACCACGTCGAACACGCTGCGATAGGGCATGGCGGCTTCCCGAATCAGGTCGGCGGCCTTGGTGGCAATGGGCGGGGCACCGACCATGAGTGCCGCCTCGCCGTCGGTGAGCACCACATCGGGGGCGAAGGTGAGCTTGGCCAGCCGGGCGCCGAGGGCCGGGATGGTGCCGAATGGGCTGGCCATGACCTCTCCGGCCCCGCTCCAGGCGTCGGCGCAGGCGATGACGCAGAACTCGGCCCGGGTGATGCCGGTGTCGGCGCCGGTGCCGTCGGCAGTTCCGGCGCTCACCGGGCGCTCCGCTCGCGCACGTGGGCCTGGTACTCGTCCTCGGCGACGAGGAGGTAGCGCTGCGCGAAGGCGTCCCACTCGGCCGGGTCGGCGGCCGAGGCGGCATACTCCTTCTGGAACGCCTCGTCGCGCCCGTAGTCGGGAGGGTTGGCGGTGAAGTGCGCCCCACCCGGCGTCTCGGCCACGCCGTCGGTCAACATGCGGTGGATGACGACGCTGCTCAGCGGGCCCTCGTCGGCCAGCTTCCCGTTCTCCACGATGTGCTCGGTGGTGATGAAGCGGAGGTCGGCTGCACCAAGGAAGAGCGGGTCGAAGAACGGGTCGGGGCCGAGGATCTGCCCGTTGCCGGCGGTGTCGGCGCGGTTGGTGTGGACGAGAGCCGCATCGAGGTGGAGGGCCGGCATGGCGACCAGCTCGACATCGGCGTCGACGGGATCGTGCACGTAAGGGCTGTCGGCCCCGTAGGGCGAGCGGACCAGGCGCAGATCGGGATTGATGGTCAGCACGTCGGACCCCAGCCCGGCCCGGGTGGGCAGGAACGGCACCCGCCAGGCCGCCGCCTGGAGGCCCTGGAAGAACATGCCCTCGTCGACCTCCATCACCTCGACCCGGCCGTGCTGGCGGGCCACGCGCCAATGGGGGTCGAGCGCGATGGAGTCCAGGGTGACAAAGCCACACACCACCTTGCGCACCTTCCCGCTGGCACAGAGCAGCCCGACGTCGGGACCGCCGTAGGCGACGATGGTGAGGTCGTCCAGGTCCGAGCGGCACAGGGCGCGGACGATCGCCATGGGCTTGCGGCGCGAGCCCCAACCGCCGATGCCGATGGTCATGCCCGAGCTGAGCTGGCCGACGATGTCGTCGACGGTGGTGCGCTTGTCGGCCATTAGCGCTGGGTGCTCGTCATGTCGAGGTGTCGGCGTCGCGCTTCTCGACGAAGGCGGCGCGCTGCTCGTCGGCCACCCCGCGCACGTGCAGCTCGTAGGTGAAGCCCTGCTCGAAGCGGTAGCTGCGCTTCACGTCGATGGGATCGATCCCGTTGAGAGACTCCTTGGCCCGCCGGATGATGGTCGGGCTCTTGGTGGCGATCTCTGCCGCCAGTTCGAGGGCCGCCCCGTGGAGGTCGGCCAGGGGGACCACCGCCGCCACCGAGCCGTAGGAGGCCAGCTCGGCGGCCGAAATGGGCTTGGCGGTGTAGACCATCTGCCGCATGGCGTGCTGGGGCACGAGGCGGGCCAGGTGGGTGGCGGCGCCAAGGGCACCCCGGTCGACTTCGGGCAGGCCGAAGGTGGCGTCGTCGGCGGCCACCACCATGTCGGCGTTGCCGGCCAGGCCGATGCCCCCGCCCAGGCAGAAGCCTTGCACGGCGGCGATGACCGGGACTTCGCAGTCGTAGACGGCGGCGAAGGCGGCGGCACAGCCGCGGTTGGCGCCCACCAGGGCCTCGTCACCCTTGGCGTTGATCTCCTTGATGTCCACCCCGGCGCAGAAGCCGCGCCCGGTGGCCCGCAGGATGACGACCCGGTTGTCGGGTACCCGGCCGGCGGCGATAAGGGCGTCGGCCAGCGCGAACCAGCCCGCCACATTGAGGGCGTTCACCGGCGGATGGTCGATGACCACCTCGGCAATCCCACTGTGCTCCTGGACCACGTGGACGGGCATGGGGTGTCGGTGTCTCCTCTGCGACTCGGTCAGACGCGGCGTCAAAAGGCCTCCGGGAACTTAGGTCAGCGTGCTGCTCCGGGCCAACACCGCGGGTGAGTCGGGGTCGGGACGGGCCGTGCCGGGGCCTTGTCATAGGGTGGAACCGTGGCCCAGCCAACCTTCGACTTCAACGGGCGTGTGGTTGTGGTGACCGGTGGCTCGCGTGGGATCGGGGCCGGGATCGTGGCGGCCTTCGTGGCGGCGGGGGCCCAGGCGGTCACGTGCGGGCGCAACGAGGCCGAGGTGCCCGGCGCAGTCTTCGTCCCGGCCGATGTCCGCCAGCCCGACCAGGCCGAACGAGTGATAGCCACCGCCGTCGAGCGCTTCGGGCGCCTCGATGTGCTGATCAACAACGCCGGCGGGTCGCCCCGCGTCATGGCCGAGGACTCCTCGCCGCGGTTCATCGAGGCCATCGTGGGGCTCAACCTGCTGGCACCCTTCTACTGCGCCCAGGCGGCCCATCGGGTCATGGCCGACCAGGAGGACGGGGGTGCCATCGTCAACGTGGCCAGTGTCTCGGGTTTGCGGCCGTCCCCGGGGACCGCCGCCTACGGGGCGGCCAAGGCGGGTCTTATCAACCTGACCACGACGCTGGCCGTCGAGTGGGGGCCACGGGTGCGGGTGAACGCCGTCAGCGGCGGATTGATCCGCACCGACGCCGGCGACGGGCATTACGGCGGCGAGGAGGGCCTGGCCCGCATGGCGGCCACCGTGCCCCTGGGCCGGATGGGCACGCCCGATGACGTGGCGCAGGCGTGCCTGTTCCTGGCCGGACCATCGGCGGCCTATATCTCGGGGGCCAACCTGGTCATCCATGGCGGAGGCGAATGGCCGGCTTTCCATGCTGGCCTGGAGGAGCCGGCCGGGAGCTGAGGCCCTGCCCGTTCGGGATGCGGGTCCGTGGCGTCCCAGCTGCTAAACACAACCACCGTGAAATTGGCCGTCCCCACCGAAACCCGACCCGGGGAGACGCGCGTCGCGCTCGTGCCCGATGTGGTCAAGAAGCTCGTGGCCGCCGGCTGGGAGATCTCCGTCGAGTCCGGCGCCGGGGTGAAGGCGGTGTTCTCCGATGCCGCGTTCACAGAAGCCGGGGCCACAGTCGGCCCCGCGGCCACTACTTTGAGCGGGGCCGGCTTGATCGTGCAGGTGAACGCGCCGAGCGCGGACGACGTGGCCCGGTTGCCCGAAGGTGCCGTGCTGCTCAGCTTCTTCGGGGCCCAGCAGTCCGAGGAAGCGCTACGGGCGCTGGCCGCCAAGGGCGCCACGGTGTTCAGCTTCGACCTGCTGCCCCGCATCAGCCGAGCCCAGGGCATGGACGCTCTCAGCTCGCAGGCCACCGTCTCGGGCTACCGGGCCGGTTTGTTGGCGGCCGAACACCTGACCAAGTTCTTCCCCATGTTCATGACGGCGGCGGGCACGGTGCCGCCGGCCAAGGTGCTGGTCATGGGGGTCGGGGTGGCCGGTTTGCAGGCCATCGCCACCGCTCGTCGGCTCGGCGCCGTCGTCAAGGCCTATGACGTGCGGGCCGCGGCCAAGGAGGAGGCTGAGAGCCTCGGGGCGACCTTCCTCGACCTCGGCGTCACGGCCGAGGGCACCGGCGGCTATGCCCGTGAACTCACTCCCGAGGAGCTGGATCGCCAGCGCGCCGCCCTGGGCAGGGAAGTCGGCCTGTCCGATGTGGTCATCACCACGGCGGCGGTGCCGGGCCGGAAGGCTCCGGTCCTGCTCACCGAGGCCATGGTTGATGGGATGTCCGAGGGTGCCGTCGTGGTCGACATGGCGGCGGACTCGGGTGGTAACTGCGAGCTGACCCGGGCGGGTGAGGTCGTCGACCATCAGGGCGTGCACGTGGTCGGGATGGCCAACCCGCCCGCTGGCATGCCCACCCACGCCAGTTTTTTGTATTCGCGCAACGTGGCCAACGTGCTCGGCCTCATGGGCGCCGAGGGCACGCTCGCCCCGGATTGGGAGGACGAGATCGTGATCGGCATGTGCGTCCTGCGCGAGGGGAAGGCGGCGTCGGCGGTGGCCATTGAGCTGCTGGGCGCTTCAGGAGGGGTGAGCGGATGACGGGGATCGTGGCCTACCTGACGGTGTTCGTACTGGCCGCCTTCGTGGGGATCGAAGTGGTCTCCAAGGTGCCGAGCATCCTGCACACCCCCCTCATGTCGGGCTCCAACGCCATCCACGGCATCGTGCTGGTGGGGTCCCTCTTGATCATGGGAGAGGCCCACGGCACGGCCCAGGTGGTCCTCGGCTTCCTGGCCGTCTTCCTGGCCACCCTCAATGTGGTGGGCGGCTTCGTCGTCACCGACCGCATGCTCGAGATGTTCAAGGGCAAGCCCAATGAGCGGGTCAGGCCACCCAAGGATGACGGGCCCGGTACGCCGGCATGACGACGACCATCACCTTCTCGCTGGCCACGGCGCGCGAGCTGGTCTACTTGATTGCCATCGCCGGCTTCATCCTGGCCCTCAAGGGCCTGGGGTCACCGAAGTTCGCCCGCCGGGGCAACCAATTGGGGGCGGCCGCCGCCACCCTGGCCATCGCCATGACCTTCACCCTGCCCACCCTGCGGCACTCGGGCAAGAACCTGGTGTTGGCCCTCGTCGCCATGGCGTTGGGCACGCTCATCGCGGTGCCGGTGGCCCGCATGGTGAAGATGACGGCCATGCCACAGCTGGTGGCCATCTTCAACGGCGTGGGCGGAGGGGCGGCGGCATTGATCTCCGTGGTCGAGTTGCTCCACCTGCACGCCCTCGGGGCCAAGCCGGCGACCTACGTCACCGCCGAGGTGCTGCTGGGCGTACTGATCGGCTCGGTCTCCTTTTCGGGCAGCGCCATCGCCTTCATCAAGCTGCAGGAACTGATCACCGGCCGGCCGATCACCTACCCGGGCCAGCAGGTCATCAATGGCGTGGTCGGCGTGGCTATCGGGGCCCTGATCGTGGTGGCGCTGCTGACCGGCAACATCGTCTTCGTCTACGTCCTTCTGCTGCTGGCGCTGGTGCTGGGAGTGATCTTCGTGCTTCCCATCGGTGGCGCCGACGTGCCGGTCCTGATCTCGTTGCTGAACTCCTTCACCGGCCTCGCCGTAGCGGCCTCGGGGTTCGTGCTCGACAACAATCTGCTCATCGTGGCCGGCACGCTGGTCGGTGCCTCGGGCATCATCCTCACCCGCCTGATGAGCTCGGCCATGGGCCGTTCGCTGCCCAACATCCTCTTCAGCGCCTTCGGTGCCGTGATCACGGCCACCGGTGGCGAGGAGGGTGACGCATCCCGCCCGGTGCGCTCGGGCACGGCCGAAGATGTTGGCGTCCTGCTGGCCTACGCCCGCAAGGTGGTCATCATCCCGGGTTACGGGCTGGCGGTGGCCCAAGCCCAGCACACGGCCCGGGAACTGGCCGATGCGCTGACGGCCAAGGGCGTCGAAGTCTTCTACGCCATCCACCCGGTGGCCGGTCGCATGCCGGGTCACATGAACGTGCTGCTGGCCGAGGCCAACGTCCCGTACGACGAGCTCAAGGAGATGGACGAGGCCAATCCCGAGATGTCCACGGCCGACGTGGCGCTGGTGGTCGGGGCCAACGACACCGTCAACCCGGCGGCCCAGTCCACCCCGGGCAGCCCCATTTACGGCATGCCGATCATCCACGCCGACGAGGCCGAGCACATCATCTTCCTCAAGCGATCCATGCGCCCGGGCTTCGCCGGGATCGACAATGAGCTGCTCTACGACCCCAAGACGACGATGCTCTTCGGGGACGCCAAGGACACCCTCGGCAAGCTGGTGGCGGCGGTCGCTGACGCCTGACACCTGACGAATCCCCCCGTCACTGCCTAGGATGTCCGGCGGTGGAACATGGGGGAAGCGTGAGAAACCTCGTCACCTGGGCCCACGTCGGCCCGGGCTTGGCAAGGGGAGCTGCGGGGGTCGTGACCCGGGTGCGTCGCACCACGCCCACGGTCGGGGTGGTCGTCCTCGGCACGTTCGTGGCGGCGACGGGATTCCTGGCCACCGTGGCCTTCGGGAAGCCTACGACCGGAACGGGGCATGAACAGCATTCCTCGGCAGTGCATCGCCGCGACCGGGTCACCACGCTGGCGCAAGGCAACGGGGTCGGTCTGCTCGGGGCCAAGGCAGTCGATCTGCCGGTCGCCACCGCGCCGCCGGCGGCTGCCCCGGCCGCACTGGTCAGCGCACCGCCCCTGGCCGCGCGTGAGAACTTCGCCTTCGCCCCGTACTGGACACTGGGCGAGTCAGCGTCGTTCAGCCTCATCGGGCTCTCCACCCTGGCCTACTTCTCCATCGGCGTGAACCCCGATGGCACGCTTGACGAAAGTGGTTCCGGTTGGAACGGCTACCAGAGCCAGGCCCTCTCCGACTTGATCACCCGGGCACACACCGCAGGCGAGCGCGTCGTCCTCACCGTCAATGATTTCGGTCAGAGCTCACTGGACTCCCTGACCTCTTCACCCACGGCGCCCGCCACCCTGGCCACCGCGTTGATCCCCCTCCTTCAGGCCAAGAGCCTCGATGGGGTCAACTTCGACTTCGAGGGCGCGGGAAGCCAGGACCAGGTCGGACTGACCAACCTGATTGCTTCGGTGTCGGGCGCCCTGCGAGCGGCTGACCCGCACTGGCAGGTCACCATGGACACCTATGCCTCCTCCGCCGGAGACTCGACCGGCTTCTACAACATCCCGGCGCTGGCCCCGTTCGTCGACGCCTTCTTCGTGATGGCCTATGAGCTAAACCTCCAGGCGTCGCAGACGGCGGCATCCCCGCTGACCAGTGTCATGTTCAGCGACTTGACCTGCCTGGAGCAGTACACCGCCGTGGTCCCGGCCAGCAAGGTCATCATGGGCGTGCCCTTCTTCGGCATCGACTGGCCTACCGACAACGGCACCTTGAGCGCGACATCGACGGGACCGGCGGCCGACATCGCCGACGCTCAGGTGCAGGGGAGTGCCGAGCCCCAGTACTGGGACCCGATCACCCAGACGGGTTGGACGAGCTACCAGGTGGGCACGCAATGGCACGAGTCGTATTTCGAGAATGCCTACGGGCTCTACCAGGAAGCGCTGATGGTGGCCCACTTCAGCGCGCGTGGGCTGGGCATCTGGGCCCTGGGCATGGAAGACAACGGGGCGCAGCTGATCCTGGCCATGGACGGCTACGCGCCGCCGGGCGGCCCGGGGGGCACCGGTCCGGTATCGACGACGAACAGTTCGACCGCGGGTGCGGGTGTCCCGGGGACCGCTGGGCTCCCGACCACCACCACGACCAAGCCGGGGACAGGGACCACCACCACCACCACGACCAAGCCGGGGACAGGGACCACCACCACCACCACGACCAAGCCGGCGACCGGGACCACCACCACGACCAAGCCGGGGATCGGGACCACCACCACCACGACCACCACGGCACCGGCCACCACCGCCACCTACAACGGGGTGACGAAGCCACTCACTCCGGTCGGTCAGGGTTCGGTCGACACGCTGTCGCCGGCCGGCACCGTCACCAACTTCCAATCGTCAATTCCGGCGTACGCCTGCCTCAACGGCAAGACCCTCAACGTGTACGCCTACGGGCTCCTGAGCGGGAAGGACGTGGCGGTGGCCACGACGCCGACCGACTGCATCACCCAGGAATTCACCTTCCCGACCTGATCCGATAGTTGAGCGGGGGCGCTCAGCGAGGGGCCAGGGCGTCCACCCGCGCCACCAACTCGGCGCTCAACGTCCACTGCCCGGCGGCGGCGTTGGCCGTGACCTGCTCGGGTTTGGTGGCGCCAGCGATCACGGACGCCACCGATGGGCGGGCCAGCAGCCAGGCGAAGGCCAGGTCGAGGACGGTGTGCCCGTCGCCCCGGGCCAGCTCGTCGAGTGCGGCCACGTGGGTCAGGCGCTCATGGCTGAGCTGGCTGGCCCCGGCCTCGCCCATGGCGGCCAGGCGGGTGCCCTCGGGTGGCGCTTCACCAGCCCGGTACTTGCCGCTCAAGAGCCCACTGGCCAGCGGGAAGAAGGGGAGGAAGGCGGTCCCCGTGCGATCGCACTCTGCCAGGACCTCGTCCTCGGGCTCGCGGTGAAGGATGCTGTACTGGTTCTGCACGCTGACGAATCCCGCCGCTGCGCCGGGTACCGCAGCCGCAGCCTCGGCCATCATGGCGGCGGTGAAATTGGAGCAGCCGAACTCACGGATCTTGCCCTCGTCCACCAGCTCGCCCAACGTGCCCACGGTCTCGGCCAGCGGGGTCTTCCGGTCCGGCGCGTGCAGCTGGTAGAGATCGATGCGATCGGTGCCCAGCCGGGTCAGGCTGTCCTCGACGGCCTGGCGGATGTAGGGCGCCGAGGCGCCTCCGGCGTGGCCTTCGTAAGGGACGCCGAACTTGGTGGCCAGCACGATGCCTTCCCGGCGGGCCCCCAGGGCGGCCCCGAGATACGTCTCGCTCTTGGTCCCGCCGTAGATGTCGGCCGTGTCGAAGAAGTTGATGCCGGCGTCGAGGGCGGCGTCCACCACGGCCGCCGTCTCGGCTCGCCCGATGCGCATGCCGAAGTTGTTGCAGCCGAGGCCGACGACGCTGACGGTGAGTGAGCCGATTGTCCGCGTATCCATGAGCGATCTCCCAGTTGGTGGCTGGCCCGCTGCAAAGGGGTCAGGCCGGCAGTACTGTACCGGCGGACCGGCCCAGGCGGCCCAGGCGGCCCAGGCAGTCGGGTCATCACGGCGGGTGTTGACGAGGACGCAACGAGAAGGAGACAGCCATGGCTGAAGGTGCAGTGGACGTGCGAGTGAATGCGGATGCCGACGCAGTGTGGGCAAAGGTGGGCGACTTCGGTGGTGTGGGTGACTTCTTCCCCGGGATCGAGTCGTTCCGCCTCGAAGGCGACGAACGCGTCATCGGCATGTTCGGCATGGAGATCCGCGAGCGGTTGGTCTCTCGTGACGACGCCACCCGCACGCTCTCCTACTCGGTGATCGACGGAGTGCCCCTGGAGAGCCACACGGCCACCATCACGGTGGAAGCCGATGGGGACGGCTCCAAGGTGACCTGGGCCTACGACGTGGTGCCCGACGAAATGGCCCCCATTTTCGGTGACACCTACAAGGCTGCGTTGGCCGCCGTGGAGAGCGCGTTCGGCTGAGGGGCGGGGCGGGGCGGGGCGCGGGTTTGTGGAGCGTCCTGGACGGTTGCGGAGGGCTCCGGTACATCTCTCCTTTGAACGCTAAACAGAAATGCTTAGTATCTGGAGAGACACTGCCAAGGCACTCGCCCGCTCACCTACTGGGATCCCTTGCAGTGGGGCCCGCGTGCCTTGTCCGCAGTCGCCTACCCTGGCCTGGTGAACCCTGGCGCCGTGCCCACTTCGGGCGGAGGCACACCAAGCGCCCGCTCGCGCCCCCCGGCGGCCAAGAAGGCGGCACCGAAGAAGGCGGCACCGAAGAGAGCCACTCCAGCGGGCCGCCCCTTGACTGAAGACGTCCCGCAGATCTACCCCCGGAGGCTGCCCGAGCCCAGCCGTCGTGAGCTGATGCGCCGGGGCGCCACCATCGGCAAGGTGGTCGGCCTGCACTTCGCGCCCACCGCACTGCGCCAACTGAGAACCATCCGGCACGGAGCGTTGCCCGGGGTGCAGCTGGCCCGACCTCTGCGCAAGAGCTTCACCGACCTGGGCGGGACCTTCATGAAGTTCGGGCAGATTATTGCCTCCTCGCCGGGCATGTTCGGGGACGATGTGGCCGACGAGTTCCGGGCCTGCCTCGATACGGGACCAGCGGTGCCCTACCCCGAGGTGCGTCAGCGGGTCGAGGAGGACCTGGGACGTCCGCTCAAGGAGGTCTTCGCCGAGTTCGAGACCGAGCCCATCGGCACGGCCTCCATCGCCGTGGTGCACCGGGCCCGCCTCCACGACGGCCGGGTGGTGGCGGTCAAGGTCCTGCGGCCCGGGATCGAGCACCTGGTGGCCACCGACCTCGACCTCATGCAGCCGCTGATGGAGATCCTGGTCCGTCAGACCGGGGACCAGCTGGCCGGATCCACCCTGCAGATGCTGGACGGGTTCCGGGTGCAGATCGGGGAGGAGATGGACCTACGCAATGAGGCCCGCTCGCTGGCCCACTTCCGTCGGCTGCAGACCGAGTTCGACCTCAGACTCATGGCCGTGCCCGAGCCGTATCTTGAGCTGTCGGGCCGCAACGTCCTGACCATGGAGTTTTTCGACGGCGTGCCCATTGACGACCTGGCCCAGGTGGCCGAACTCGGGTTCGACCCCACCCCGTTGGTCCAAGAGGTCATGCGCGCTTTCTTCCTCACTACCGTGCGTTGGGGGGCCTTCCACGGCGACGTGCACGCCGGCAACATGATGCTGCTGCGCGACGGGCGCATCGGGGTCATCGACTGGGGCATCGTGGGGCGGCTCGATCCGTCAACCCACCGCTTCTTTGTCTCGCTGCTGTCGGCAGCCATGGGGGACGAGAAGGGCTGGACAGAGGTGACGCGGCACATCACCGACACCTACGGGCCGGCCATCGGGGAAGCCGTGGGCCTGTCGGGCGATGATCTGACTGCCTTCGTGCGCAGCATCATGGAACCGGCCCTGACCCGCCCGTTCGGGGAGGTCAGCCTGGCCGGGCTCATGCAGACCATTCAGCTGCAGGTGGCCACGGCACAGGGCATTGAGGCGCACAAGCGCACCTTCGGCGCCATCGTGCACCGACTGCGCTCCCAGCGCCGGATCCGCCGCCTGGCCGACGAGTCCGGTGGCCTCATGTCCGAGTTCGACCGCGGCACCTTCCTGCTGGCCAAGCAGCTCATGTACTTCGAGCGCTACGGGCGGATGTTCATCTCGGAGATCCCCATCCTCAATGACCGCGCCTTCATTCAGCAACTCCTGGCCGGGGTGGACATGGCAGCCCTGACTGACTGAGCGAGCGAAGCTCCTGGCACTGAACTGGAATCTGTTCTAGTTTCAACCCCGGCTGCTCCGGCGGCCCCGACCAGGGAGGTGACGATGGCTGAAGGGACCAATTACAGCGCCGACCACGTCCTCGAGTATCCCTACGTGCGCTCGGTGGGCCCGGTGGTCGGTGCCTTTCTCACCGGGCTGCGCGACGGCAAGATCGTCGGCATTCGAGGAACCGGCGGCAAGGTCGTTGTGCCGCCGACCGAGTACGACCCCGACACCGGCGAGGAGACCAGCGGCATGGTCGACGTCGGCCCCGAGGGGACGGTCACGTCGTGGTCGTGGGTACCGCACCCGCGCCCCAAGCATCCACTGACGACACCGTTCGCCTGGGTGCTGGTGCGCTTCGACGGCGCCGACACGTCATTCCTGCACGTGATGCCCGCCTCGGGTCCCGATGAAGTGCACACGGGCATGCGAGTGCGGCCCGAATTCGCCCCGGAGGCGGACCGGGTGGGCCACGTCAATGACATCCGCCACTTCGTGCCTGTGGACGCCGCGTCATGACCGAACCGGTGACCATGATGGCGGCCACGACGCGTTTGGACTACGTCTTCACCGCCGGGGTGGCCCAGAGCAAGAACCTGCACGGGTTGGAAGAGGGGAAGTTCATCGGCCAGCGTTGCCCCAAGTGCAAGAAGGTGTACACGCTGTCGCGCGGCTCGTGCCCGGTGGACGGTTTGCCGACCGATGAGATCGTCGAATTGCCGAATACGGGGACCGTCACCACGTACTGCGTGGTCAACGTGCCCTTCGCCGGGCAATCCATTGAGATCCCCTACATCTGCGCCCAGATCCTCCTCGACGGAGCCAACCTCTCTTTCATGGGTCTCATCCAGGAGATCCCCATCGATCAGATCCGCATGGGACTGCGGGTCGAGGCGGTGTGGGTGGAGCCCGATGAGCTCGGGCCGACTATGGCCTCGGTGAAGTACTTCCGCCCCAGCGGCGAGCCCGACGCCGAATTCGATTCGTACAAGGAGTATCTATGAGCGGCTTCCCCGAGTTGACTTCGGGACACCGCCCCGTGGGCGTGGTGTCGTTCGCCCAGTACGACAATGTGCGCCGCGAGGACGCCCACAACGAGGTGGAGATGCTCATGCCCGTGGTGGCCGAGGTCTTCGGCAGCATCGGTATCACCAAGGACGACGTGGGATTCATCTGCTCGGGGTCGACCGACTACCTGGTCGGCGGGCCGTTCTCCTTTGTCACCGCGCTCGATGCCGTCGGCGTCTGGCCGCCGCGGGCGGAGTCCCACGTCGAGATGGACGGCGCCTGGGCCCTCTACGAGGCGTGGGTGCTGCTGCAGGAGGGTGAGATCGACGCCGCTCTCGTCTACTGCTTCGGTCGCTCGTCTCCCGGGGACCTGAGCGAGATCATGGCACTGCAACTGGACCCCTACTACATGGCCCCTTTGTGGCCCGATCCGACCTCCCTGGCCGCGCTGCAGGCGCAGGCCCTGATCGACAGCGGGCGCGCCAGCGAATCCGACTTCGCGGCCATCGCCAGCCGGGCCCGCCGGTCGGCCCTGGCCAACCCCAAGGCGCAGCTGGCCTACGACCGTTCACCCGAGGAGCTGCTGGGCGAGGACTACGAGGTGGCTCCGCTGCGCCGGCACGCGCTGCCGCCACTGACCGACGGCTGCGCCGCCGTCGTGCTGGCCGCCGGCGATCGCGCCTACGAGCTGTGTGAGCGGCCGGCCTTCATCACCGGCATCGACCACCGCATTGAGACCCACGCCATCGGCGCCCGGGACCTGACCCGCTCGCCCTCGACGCAGCTGGCGGGCGAGAAGGCGGGGGTGGCCACCAAGAAGGTCGACCAGGCCGAGCTGCACGCGCCCTACGCCCATCAGGAGATGATCCTGGTCGACGCGTTGAATCTCAGTGACGACGTCGCCCTCTCGCCCTCGGGGGGCGCCCTGGCCGCCAACCCGATGATGTCGGCCGGTCTCATTCGCATTGGCGAGTCGGCTCGGGCCATCTGGTCGGGCCAGGCCGATCGGGCGGTGGCCCACGCCACCTCGGGCCCCTGCCTGCAACAGAACCTGGTCTGTGTCCTGGAGGGTGTGTGATGTCCGAGCGGTGCGCCGTCATCGGAATCGGTCAGACCGTGGCCAAGTCCAAGCGGGAGGACGTCTCGATCGCCGGCCTGGTGCGCGAGGCCGCCGTCATGGCACTGGAAGACGCCGGCCTGAGCTTCGCCGATATTGACGCCGTGGTGGTCGGCAAGGCGCCCGACATGTTCGAGGGCGTCATGATGCCCGAGCTCTACCTGGCCGCCGCACTGGGTGCGGTGGGCAAGCCCATGTTCCGCGTCCACACCGCCGGGTCGGTCGGTGGCTCGACCGCCATTGTGGCAGCGCACCTGGTGGCCTCGGGCATTCACCAGCGCGTGCTCACCGTGGCCTTCGAGAAGCAGAGCGACTCGGACGCCATGTGGGCCCTGTCGGTGCCCCAACCATTCTCCTCGCCCCTGCTGGCCGGTGCCGGCGGTTACTTCGCTCCCATCATCCGGGCCTACATGCACCGTTCGGGCGCGCCGCGTGACACCGGCATGAAGGTGGCGGTGAAGGACAGATTGCACGCGCTGAAGAACCCTTATGCCCACCTCCACCTGCCCGACATCTCCCTCAAGATGGTGGAGGATTCGATCATGCTGTGGGACCCCTTGCACTACCTCGAGGCCTGCCCGTCATCGGATGGCGCCGCGGCCATGATCATCGGGTCGGAGAAGGCGGCCGCACAGGCCACTTCCGACACCGGGCGCCCACCAGCGTGGATCCACGGCATGGCCATGCGCTCGGAGCCGACCATGTTCGCCGGCCGGGACCAGGTCAACCCGCAGGCGGGGCGCGACTGCGCGGCCGACCTGTACCGCCAGGCCGGTATCAGCGACCCGCGGGCCGACTTCGACATGGCCGAGGTCTACGTCCCCTTCAGCTGGTACGAGCCCATGTGGTTGGAGAACCTCGGTTTCTGCGCCGAGGGTGACGGGTGGAAGCTGACCGAAGCGGGTGCCACGTCAATGATTGAGGGCGGCGACATCCCCTGGAATTGCTCGGGCGGTGTGCTGTCCTCAAACCCGATCGGTGCCTCGGGCATGCTCCGCTTCCTAGAGACGGCACTGCAGGTGCGGGGAATGGCCGGTGAGCACCAGGTGGCCGACGCCCGCCGTGCGCTGGGGCAGGCCTACGGTGGTGGCTCTCAGTTCTTCGCTATGTGGGTGGTCGCGGCCGACAAGCCTTAGGGCCAAAGGCCCGGCCGGTATGCTCGTCGGAGCCAGCAACGCAAAGACCAGGAGGTCGTCTGTGAAGGTCGTCGTGGACTTCGACGAATGTGCCAGCAATGCCGTCTGCATGGGCATCCTGCCCGAGGTCTTCGAGGTGCGGGACGACGGCTTCCTCTACGTGCTCAATGAGAACCCCCCAGAGGAGTTCCGTGAGAAGCTGCGCCAGGCCGTCAACGGATGCCCGACGGGTGCCATCTCCATTGTCGAGGACGACTGACGCCCGACCCTTGGCCGCACCGGGTCACGGCGCCAGGGTGCGTCGACGCAACGGATGACTGACTCCGCCCCACCGCCCCGGGCACGCTTCGCGCCATCTCCCACTGGGTACTTCCACGTGGGGAGCGCCCGCGCCGCGCTGTTCAACTGGCTTTTCGTACGCCGGCATGGTGGGACATTCGTCCTGCGGATTGAGGATACAGACGAGGAGCGCAACCGGGCCGAGTGGACCGACGGAATCACCTCGGCTCTCGAGTGGCTCGGTATGGCGCCGGACGAAGGCCCGTACTTCCAATCGGCCCAGGGCGACGCGCATGGCACGGCCATTGAAGCCCTTTGGGAGAGCGGCGCGCTCTACGCCTGCGGGTGCACCCGAGAGGAGATTGACGGGCGGACCAAGCTGCGGGCGGCGGCCGGTGATCCGACCCCAGGATACGACGGCCACTGCCGTTCGCTCGGACTGCCCCGGGGCGACGGGCGCGCCCTGCGCTTCCGTACACCGGACGAGGGTGTCGTGCTGGTGAGCGACCTGGTACGAGGAGAGGTGGAGTTTCCCCAACGTGCGCTGGACGACTTCATCTGCGTGAAGGGAAACGGCAAGGCGCTCTTCGTCCTGGCCAATGCGGTGGACGATCGCACCATGGCCATCTCCCACGTCATCCGGGGGGAGGATCAGCTGCCGACCACACCGAAGCAGATCATGCTGTGGGACGCGCTGAACGAGGCCATGAAGTCGGACCTCGCCCTCCCCACCTACGCCCACCTCCCCCTGCTGGTGAACGAGCAGGGAAAGAAGCTCTCCAAGCGGAGGGACCCGGTGGCGGTGGAGATGTATCGAGAGCAGGGGTACCTCCCCGTGGCCTTCCGCAACTACCTGGCGCTCTTGGGGTGGAGTCCAGGAGTTGAGGAGATCGTCCCCCTCGACACGCTGATTGAGACGTTCCGCCTGGAGGACGTGCAGCGTTCCCCCGCCTTCTTCGACATTCAGAAGCTGTCGCACATGAACGGCGTCTACATCCGCCAGCTCCCGGTGACTGGCTTCATCGCGGCCGCACGGCCGTGGGTCGATCCTCAGCCTGGGGAATGGGTACCCGGGGGATGGCGCGATCCCGACACCGACACCCCGATTGTCGCCGGTCCAGCCTGGACAAGGGGACGCTTCGAGGCCGCCAAGTTCGCTCGGCTGGCCCAGGTCACCCAGGAGCGGGTGGCGGTGTTGGGTGAGGTGCCGGACCTGGTCGATTTCCTCTTTCTGGCGGAGGTACCCACCGATGCGTCCAGCTGGCAGAAGGCGATTGAGCGGGACGAAGCGGCCCCGGGGATCTTGGCCGCTGCCCTCGAGGCCTACGGCACGTGTGAATGGACGATTGAGGAGCTCCATCGGGTGACGCTGGGTATTGCAGAGGCATCGGGCAAGAAGCTGGGCAAAGCACAGGCCCCCATTCGCGTGGCCGTCATGGGCCGAGACCGGGGGTTACCCCTCTTCGACTCTCTGGAGGCGCTCGGTCGGGACGAGACTTTGCGCCGGATCAGCACCGCCCTTGCGCGCGTCCATCCGGGCACCTGATGTTGCTGGCCCCGTTCCGTCTGGCGTTTCGGATCTTCTCCCTCTTCGTCCTGGCCATCCTGGTCTACTACTCGATCACCCTGGTGCAGGTGTGGCTGACGTCTCGCCATTACGAACCTCAACATGCCGGAGCCATCGTCGTCATGGGGGCGGCGCAGTACACCGGCGTGCCCTCACTCGACTTGAAGGCCCGCCTCAACGAGGCACTCACCCTCTTCCATCACGGCGACGCCAACTTGATTGCGGTCACCGGCGGGAAGGAACCCGGAGATGCCTACACCGAGGCACAGGCCGGCGCCCACTATCTGGAGAGCAATGGTGTCCCGGCCAATGACATCATCGAAGCGGGTGGCGGTGACAGCTACCGCAACATTGCCGACGCCGTGCCAAAATTGAAGTCCCACCATGTCCGCACCGTGCTGATTGTCACGGATCCATTCCACGAGTACCGCTCCATGGCCATCGCGTCGGAGCTCAAGCTGGTCCCATGGCCGACGCCGACGCAACACTCGCCCATCAGTGGGTGGTCCACCGTGCCCTACTTCTTGAAGGAAGCCGGGGGAGCCGCTGTGGGGCGGATCATCGGCTACAGCCACCTGGAATGGCTCCACGCCGCCTAAACCACCTCGGCTATCCTGATCCTCCATCCATTCGGGGGTGGTGTAATCGGCAACACGACTGGTTCTGGTCCAGTTATTGAGGGTTCGAGTCCTTCCCCCCGAGCAGTGTGATCTCTGGTGCGATCACCGCGACGCTCCCACGTCGCAGCCATTCCCCGCCGCAACGGCGCGGGAACAAGTGCACCAGGAGACGATGCGGCGGACCTCATTGCGAAGGTGCAGAATCTTTGCGTGTTGCACGAGCGTCCAGTCGACTGCGCTGAGCTGTACGAGAACACACGCCGCCAGCTGATTGCACGGGTTCGTGGATTCACCGACCAGGAGCTCGCCACCAGGGTTCCGGCCACGCCACTGTGGACCGTGCACGATGTCATCTCCCACCTGGTCGGGATCACCGCCGACCTCAACGCACTGAACTTCGGGACCGGTGACGCAGACGCCTGGACGGAAGTACAGGTGATGAATAGGCGGGGTGCGTCCATTGAGGATCTCAGCGAAGAATGGGAGAGGGAGCGACCGAGATTCCAAGAGGGACTGTCCCTCTTCGGCTACGAGCTGGGCAGCCATTACATGGGTGACCTTCTCCAGCACGTCGCCGATATCAACCAGGCGCTCGGGTTGGAAACGCTGGCGGATGACGAGACGCTGGCTGTCGCTCTCGATTTCTACCTCGACGTCTGCCATGAGGCCCTTCGTGAGGCCGGGGTGGGAACGGTCGTGCTGTCCATCGGCTCCGAGAAGTGGTCGCTCGGGTCAGGCCCCATCGCCGTCTCATTGAGGACCGACCGATTTGAGGCGTTCAGGTGCCTCGGTGGCCGGCGCAGCGAGCAGCAGATCCGGGGCCTCGATTGGGAGGGTGACCTGGAACTGGTGCTCCCGTTGCTGAGCCGGTACCCCGTTCCCCAGGCTGACATCGTGGAAGGTTGACGCCTTGGGTCTCGGCTGCCAGGCCAAGCGCGGATTGCTACGCGGAAGTCCCGCTCTTCAGGTCTCGATAGTGCACCCGCCAGATGAGTCGGTAAAGGCGCGACCAACGGGGGATGGATCGGAGACCTGGAATGAAGGGCACGAGGGCGAGCACCAGGGTGAGGCCGATCATGATCGAAAACACCTCAAGGTCGCCGTTGGTCGACGTCTTCATGGGTGACACCTGGTACCACAAGGTGTAGAGCCAGAGCCACGCCTGGCCTGGGTAGTTCCCCGTCTCGTTCATCATCCCCCATTGGCTGCCCTGGAGTTTCTGTTGGCCAGCCAGGTTGGCCACGTAGCCGCCATTGGCGATGAAGAGGAGCGGCTTGGTGTAGTTGGTGTCGTAGAACTGGTTGGAGCTGAGAAGGGCACCATCCAGCGCACCAATCCGTGCCATGGAGGTGAGCGAACTGATCAGGGGAGCCACGGGACCGTAGGAACCCTTGGTCACCTGGAGGGCACCGTGCGCGAATTGAGCGTTGGTGACGACCTTCTCGTAGGCGCTCGTCCACACCGACTGCTGGGTCGAGGACGCTGACGAGTAACGATTCAGAGCAGCGGCCACGACAGGTTGGTTGGACAACATCCGCAACGGTCCGAGGACGAAGTCCTTGGCCGTGTCGATCGGGTGATGCACCCCGAACCACTTTTCCGGCGAGAAGAAGCCGATCTGTTGGGAGGCACCCGGCGTGGAGTTATACGGGGGACCGTAAATTGCGAGGGCACTGGTGCCGTCGAGTTCGGTGATCGCCGTCTGAGCAAAGCCGACCGGGTCGCTGGTCGACCAACTCTTGAGGGTGACCGGCTGCTCGTCAGGCGACGAGAACACAACGGACAATCCGATGATCAGGACGCCCACCGCCAGGAAGGCGACCAGGGCCTCCTTCAAGAGGTCGTAGGGCACATAGGAGCCGTGCCACTCCTCCACGTCCCGGTCTGGATTGAAGCGACGCCGGCCGACCTGGTTCGGAGTGGCGCTCATTGTGCATCCCCGGTCGCTGGTTGTGGTGCTGACTCGTTTGAGGCGGGTGTCTCGCCCGCCAAAGCGAAGGGAGGAACGATGCCTCGATGGCGCACCATCAACACGTGGAGACCGGTCAAGAGGACGACGCCTGCGGGAAGGAGGACGATGTGCCACATGAGCATCTGGCCGAAGTTCAAGACGTTGAAGACGGCGCCCGCACCGGTGGCATTGATGCCGTCCTTGGCTTGGGTGGAAATCCACTGGGAGTCGAAGTTCTGCTGTGAGAGGTAGCCGGTGAAGGCGGCACCTACTGACGTGAGGAAGGTGACTACGCCGGTCACCCACGTGAGCCGCCGGTTGCCCCTCCATGCCGCCATGAAGAACTTGCCCCACAGATGTATGACCATAAAGAAGAAGAAGGCCTCAACACTCCAGAGGTGGAGCGAATTGACGAACAGGCCGACCTTGGACACGTGCCACCAGGTGGGACCCATGAGCGCCAGGATGCAGCCTGTGATCGTCACCCAAGCCAGACTGACCAGGGTGAGCACTCCGAACACGTAAATCCATGACGCCATGTAGGCGGGTTGCCGGTCAGGCAGGAGCCGCTCAGGTGGAAAAGCGGCGACCGCAACCTTGCGGGCTCGCGCCGTCCACTGGGCCGCATCAGGTCCGGCATCCGCCGATGTGGTTGGGACAACGGTCTCGATGGTCATGGCTTGCGTCCCCTCTGCCCATGAAATGGCACAAAGATCGCTCCGAGAAACACCACCACCATCAGTGCGATCACGAGCGCATTTCCCACCGAGAGCTGGATGAATCCCCAATGCAGATAGTGGCCGGGCCCATTGAGATTGATAAGGGCCTTGATAGCCAGGAGCATCAACATAAATCCGCCGATCTGCTTGACCTCACCGTCATGGTGAACTTTGGCACGCCTGCGCCTCCAGAGATAGGGACCAAGGTCCCGAGGACAGAAATTCCCCGTGGGAAGTTCCGCCAGTGATCACCCGGAATATGTCACGTTCCCCGCAAGAATAGTCATGGCCACATGTCGACTCTGTGGATCCCTGAGGGGGGCCAAGAAGAGCACCGAGGCCTGCATCGTCTCCGGGCTCGGTCCGGCGCAGGAAGGGTGCTCAAGGCTGAAGGGCACTCATGACCGCTGCCGTGTGGCACCCCATGAGAGGTGCGTGGCGGACCACGTCCCGAGCGTGTGGGGGGAGCGCACGTGCTCCTGACACGTCCAGTAGTGGACCAGCCATGCTGGCGGCCATTGGGGCCAGGGCAACGTCAATGAGCCATCGGCCCCCCTGCGTCAGGGCCTCGAGTGCAGCGGCAGCGCCGACCAATCCACCCACGGGATCGGCCACCGCATCGGCGAGGAAACAAGGCCCGAGCGCGTCAGAGGCCACGAGGCCACCAGCGACTGCAGCGACGTCACCAAAGCCCACCCGATCACGCGAGCTCGTCCCACGCCCGTGGCTGGTGATCGATACCCACACTCTTGGACCCCGTACCTGGCTGAGGACTTCTGTGGCCACAATTCCCATCTGCTCGAGTCCTCGCGGGCGCGCACTCTCGATCACTATGTCGGCCGACTGGATCAGGCGCAGAAGGTCATTCTGGCCTTCAGTCGACCGGAGATCCAAAGCCACCGATCGCTTCATCCCATTGAGGAGATCGAAGAATTTCCCGGGACCGTGACGTGCGCCATCCGGGCGAGTGCATGACTCCACTTTGATGACGCGCGCGCCAGCCAAGGCCAGGAGCTGGCCACACAGGGGCCCGGCCCACAGGACGGAGAGGTCGATCACGGTGGCGCCCAGAATCGGCATGCCACCCGCCGTGTCCTCGCCCACGAGGCGGGCGCCAACCGGTAGGCCGAATACTGGTTCCGCGAAAGCGAGTACTGAACCGAGCGCAGCAAACGGTAGATCCAGCATGGCTGCCCGTGCATCGAGCAGCGCGGCCGGAGTCACCGAGACCTGTGCGGTCACTGTCGGCCAAGGATCATCCGGTGGGACATCGCGACACAGCCAAGCCGGGAGCGCGGCCACGTCGTCCGGTCGAGCCAAGGAGACGGCGATCCAACTGTCGGACGTCGGGAGCAGGCGAGTACTGCCCCCACAGCTGGTGGCACCTTGGCGCGTCAGATCGCCGAAAGCGGCTCGCTCACCGAGGAGCGCAAGCCAGTCGTCCGCCGGCCCGTGACCGTGTCGACCGAGGATGTCTCCCGATCGGGCGACCGTGTCGACCAGGGCGGCGGGCGCTCCGAGCCCGGGGCCATCGGGCCGTCCAGTGAGAAGCATCGCTCCACTGGCCGCCCACGCTCTAGCCCGAGGATCCACGGCCAAATCCTGCCATCGGCTGACGCCTTCGTCCCCACGTGCTCAGGGCACGAGCCCATCCACTCGTCGGGAGTGGCGGCACGCCGCCGACATCCTGCGATCAGGCGTTCAAGGGCCCGGCGCCAGTTCGCCGGTGGCCAATCCAATTCCATCCTTGGTGGCCGCTCGCACAGCGGCCCGGCCGACCGCCATCCAGACGATTCCCCCGAGTATCAACCCGGTCAGGATCAGGGCGACCGTCAGCGCGTTCGCGGCGGGGACGGTCGGGACGCTCGAATTGAACGGGACGCTTGCCGCGGCCGTTCCCGATGCCTGGGGAACGGGCGTCTGCGGACTGGCCGGCGCGGCGGTCGGAGGCGAGAAGCTCGATCCGGCGGGAACGGTGAAACCCGTGTTCCCCGTGTTCCCCGTGATGGGCACGGCCGGTAGCGAGGTGGTCGTGGGCGGCAATGTCACCGACGTGGTCGTGGTGCTCGGCGGAGCCGCGCCCGAGTTTCCGGTCGGCACCGACGGCTGGTCAATGCTCAGGGAGTTGGCGTCGGGTTGGCTGAAGACGACCCGATCGCTTGGGCTGGTGGGAAGGATTGCCACGGCGAGCCCGCCGCCTTCCACAAGGGAGGCCACCTTGAACTGGTAGGACGTGCCGTTGCTGGAGGCCTTGGCGGTCACATTGTTCTTGCAGGCGTACGCCGGGGCACTCGTCGTGGGTCCGTCCTGCTGGGCCAGGAAATAGGGATTGACGAGCGGGCACAGCTCCAGAGTGGATATGGGCGTGGTGGCGGAGTTGGGGGCCACCATCAGGGTCAGGGTTCCGGCGGTGCCTGTGGAGGGCAACACGTAGGAAAGGGCCGCATAGGCGAGGGCTCCGGAGTCAGAGGCTCCCGAGGTCGAACCAGATCCCCCCTGGATCAGCAGGCCCTTGGCGGGCACGTCGGGGGGAGCCGGCGCGGCGGTTGGCAACCCTTCGACGCTCCCCTGGTTGGCCGACGACCACCAACCCTGCTGGCTCGGGGCCTCCGCATGGGCTGGCGTGGCTCCTAGCCCGATGCCGAGCAGGGCGGCCAGCCCGCCGCCCGCCACGAGGGTCATGAGGCGCTTCACCGGGTTCCCTCACCGAGGAACACGGCTCGGGCAATATCGTCACGCTCGAGGAGGTCGGCGGCGCGCCCTTCGAATCGGACCTCCCCCTTTTCCATGAACACGGCCCGGTCGCACAGTTCGACGGCGATGTTGAGGCTCTGCTCGACCAGGATCAGGGTGACCCCGCTCTGGTGGATCCTGTCCACGATCCCCAGGAGCTCGCCGACCACCACGGGAGCCAGCCCGAGCGAGAGCTCGTCTATGCACAGGAGCTTGGGATCGAGGATCAGCGCCTTGGCCAACGCCAGTTGTTGCTGCTCGCCACCCGAAAGGGTTCCAGCGCGCTGCGACATCCGCTCGGCCAGGCGGGGAAACGTCTCGAACACGACATCCCTTCGTTCCCGCACCCAGGCCCGGTTCTTGCGGACGGTCATCGCCTGGACTTCCAGGTTCTCGTCCACCGTCATATCGGCGAACACGGACCGTCCGCCGGGTATCAGGACGAGACCGCGCCCGACCATCCGTTCCGCCAAGACGCCGGTGATGTCGTGATCATCGAAGATGACCTGTCCGGCCGAGGGCGCATCCAAGCCGGCGATGGCACGCAACAGGGTGGACTTCCCGGCCCCGTTGGTGCCCAGCAGGGCCAGGGCCTCGCCTGGGTACACCTCGATGGACACGCCGAAGAGAACCTGCAGTTGCCCATAGGAAAAGTCCAACCCGACCGTGTGCAGAAGGGGCTTGGGCGGCAACGTGGAGTCAGGCAATTGCATCTCTGCGGTGACCGTCGTGGAGTCCTGGTCGGTACCTGCCGTCCCGCCGCCTCCCGGCTCCTCCGCCCTCATATGACGGCCCCTTCCGGGCTCGGGCGCTGTGGCCCCGAGCGGCTCACCGCGGCGTCGCTGGTTCCGAGATAGCTGGCCACCACCAACGGGTCGTTCCGAACCTCTTGCGGCGTGCCCGCGGCGATGATCTTTCCTGCCTCCATGGCATAGACGCGGTCGCATAGGCCCATGAGCAATGGCATGTCATGCTCGACGATGAGGATGGAGCAATCCAGTTCTTCCCGGATGCGCCGCAGGAGCGGACCGAATGCCTCGGCGTCACGCTGGGCCACGCCTGCCGTGGGCTCGTCGAGAAGAACGAGCTGGGGCCTGGTCGACACCTGCGCGGCCAGGTCGCAGATCCTACGGGTGCCGGTGGACAGCTCGGACGTCAAGCTGTCAGCCCACCCTGACAGACCGAAGCGCTCCACCATCTCTTCCGCCGCCTGGCGAGATTTCGCCTCGGTGACCCGGGCCCACGGCGCCGACACCAAGGCCGACAGGACACCGACCTTTTGGCGGTACGACATGGCGGCCTGGATGGTCTCGAGCACCGTCAGGCCGGCGAAGAGCCGGGCGTCCTGGAACGTGCGGGCCATCCCGTACGCCGCCCTGAAGTCAGGGGGAAGGTCGGCCACCTCGTGGCCGGCTATCTGGACCGATCCGCGGTCGGGCCGCAGCACACCGGATATCACGTTCATCAGGGTGGTCTTACCGGCCCCGTTCGGACCGATCAGGCCGAC
>PNAT01000048.1:381-7175 GCA_003169675.1 Acidimicrobiaceae bacterium | reverse complement strand
GAGTTCTCAATTCGCGAGTGCCCTCTATCGCACCTCGGGGCTACCCGCCGGCATGCGGTCGAGCGCGCCTTATGGGACATTCGCCCAACGGTGTCGCAGAGCTCGAATGGACGCGACCAGCACCCTGCCCTCGGACACCTCGCCGAGATCCTTCCGTTCCGAGGGGTGCTGAATGGAACGTGGCGCTTGCAATTGTGCCCCTGCCAGGGAACGGCCCTTCTGGGCACCCCGGGGGCATGCGCCACCTTGCTGACAGCACTGTCAAAGTGGGATCCTCGAATCGGTCCCAGAAGTTGAAATTCTGACCGATGGATGAATTTGCGATACCTGCAACGTCCAACGGTATGGACTGCTGAAGTGCGCGCGGTAGGGCAGGCGCAGAGCGACCGAGAGGACTGAACCATGACAACAGAGGAAAGCAACCTGGTCGAAGTGTCGCGCAGGATCGAAGCACCGGCAGCCCTCATCTTCGAGATCCTGGCGAATCCGCAACGCCACATGGATTTCGACGGGTCCGACATGCTCCGGGGAGCCGTCTTGGACCGTCCCATCTCCAGGGTCGGCGACACCTTCACCATGAAGATGCATCGGCTCGGTCGCGACTACCTCATGGTCAACTATGTCGTGGAGTTCGAGCCAGATCGCCGCATCGTTTGGGAACCCGCTCCGGGAGACGTCGGTACGGCTGGAGGTGATCCATCCAAAGTCGGCATCCCTGCGGGTTACCGCTGGGGCTACAGCCTCACTCCGGACGGTGACGACGCCACCGTCGTCACCGAGGTCTTTGACTGCGGCCCGGAGGAGAACCGTCAACACCTCCTACGCGAGGGCGGGGAGTGGATCAATGGGAGCAATTCGGTGCGTGAGTCCATGACGGCCAGCCTGGAGAGGCTCGAGAAGGCCAGTACCGAGTAGGACCGCTGCCGGAGCGCATGTTCTCGCTCCATGGAGCAGGCTGTCGCTGATCTGGTCGGTCCGGATCTGCTTGCTCGAGTTGACCCCGTTCGCAGTCGGCCCTTTCTGGACACCCCACACAAGGCGCGGGCTCGTAGCGCGGGCACAGCCGAGCCACCAGGCGCTCCTATTCCATCGGGCGGGTGGAGATGCCCGTCGGGTCCCGTCCCGCCAGCACCCAGCCGACGATTGCGGCGACAACTGGCATGGCGATCACGATGAGGAACAGGTTGCTCCAGGGGATGTGATCAATGATGTCGGACACTCCACCTTCCAGCGAGTTCGAGTGGAACCATCCGGCCAGCCCGACGTAGGCGGCCACCGTCCCGAGAAGCGCGCCCAGGAAGGCGAGGCCGCCGGCGGTGGCCGCCGTCAGGCTGCGCCGGGTGCGGGAGCTGGCGCCGGTGGCCGTCAGCGTGCGCAACTCGCTCGCCGTCTCACTCCGGATTAGGCCGATGCTCATGGCCAGGATACCGAGGGCGAGCGCGATGGCGAACACGGTGGCCCAGTTGACGATCTCGGCCGAGGTCGGTGCGTCGTTCTTCGACTCGATGCTCAGGTTGTTGGTGGCCGCCACCGTTTGGGCGTTCAAGATCTGGGCGGAGGTGATCGGGCTGTTCGCTTGGATGATCCAGCCGTCGAGGCTGCTCTGGCTCGCGAGTTGCAGCCGGTGCAACGCACTCTCGGTGACCACCGTGTTCGGTGCGTCCGTGCCCGTGGGCAGCTGGCTCTCTTCTTGGACGACGGGGTGGGCGATGCATCCTTCGGGTGAGCAGGTGTTCGTGTTTCCCGGTCCGGGACCCCCGCCGCCGCCCGAGCCGGGACCGACGAGCTGGCCGCCGCCCTTTCCGCTTCCTCCGTAGGTCAGCTGCACCCCTGAGCCTGAGAGGCCGGGGCGCGAGCTGAGGACGTCGACATCGGAAGGAATGGATGACGGGTTGATGCCATAGGCCCGCAGCAGCGCCGGCGTCGCCACATAGATCTGTCCGTTCCACTGCCGACCCGAGGCGCTGGGGTTTTGCAGGCCGACTGAGGGCGCGGGATTGTCGAGCTCCACGACGTCGGTGGCGCCGACAGCAGATGCGATGGAGTGAACGCTGGCCTCCTGCGACTCGATGCTCGGTATCGCCGACGTCGTGCCGTTGGGTCCCTGGCCGTTGCCGTTCTGGCCGCTCGGGCTCCACACGGCCAGCTCGTTCGACGCCAGGTTCGGGCCGACGTAGTCGTAGACGTTGCTGTAGCGGGCGACGGCGACGGCGCAGATGACCACCGCAATCAGCACACCGACGCTGATGGCCGAAAGGGCCGAGCCGGACCGGGCCCGGTACCGCGACAGGTCGCGCAGAGCTAGGCGAACGGCGATCGGCGACTTTCGTCCGGCTCGAGCCAGCACGGCCAGAAAGAACGGCGCCACAAGGATGATCCCCGCGATCAGCGCCACGAACCCGGGTATCAGCCATATCACGCCGCTGCCTTCGCTCCCCGCACCAGAGAGGGAGAAGAAGACGAATCCGATAGCCAGCGCGATCACACCGGGAACGAACGAACGGTGGATCTGGCGCGGCGGCGCTGGGCGTCCGGCCAGTGCGCCGACGACCGGGACGCGGGTGATGGCGCGAGCGGGGTGGCCGGCGGCAAAGAAGGTGGCGATGACCGCCAACACCATCGCCGGCACGATGACTTTCCATGGCAGAGCGAACATCGGGATGAGGTGGTGCGCGTTCTGCTCGTTGTGCGGTCGGTAGGCGAGCCAGGCCACCAGACCCAGTCCGAAACCCACGACGGCACCGACGGTGCCAACGATCACGCCGTTGGCTTCCAGCACGAGCCGGACGTTGCGGTCCGTTGCCCCCATGGACTCGAGCATCCCGAGGGCGCGCAGTCGACGCTGCGCCAGCACAGTGAAGCCGCCGATCGACACCAGTGCGATCAGCAGCATGCCGACCGTCGCCAAAGCCAGCACGATGGTCTCGGGGTTGATCGGATTGTTGTTGAGCGAGCCTGGCGTCGAGACGTTGGACCCGATGCGACCCGCGTTCACGCCCGGTGCGTCGAAGAGGACGTCCACCGTGCTCGGGTGCGTCACCTGCCCTGGCAGGACCAGCGCAAATTCGTCGAGCAGGCTCTGGGGATTCTGCACGATTCCGACGACGGTCTTGCCACCTTGGGATGACCAGGTGTCGCCCACCCTCAAGTTCAGCTCGGACGCCAAACCGGGGGTGAGGGCGATCTGGTTCGGTCCGGTCGGGTAGTGCCCGGACAGCAGCTGGATCATCGGCCCGCCATAGGGGCCGTGCGGATCCTGGGACCGAAGATCGTAGGTCTGGGAGCTGCCGGGAACGTTGAAGCTCTCGTTCTCGATGACCTGGACCGCGCCAAAGCGGTACTCCAGCGCAGCCGACTGGGCGGTCACCAAGTTCAGGTTGATGGGGTGCTTCCCTGAGTTCGCGTAGGTGGCCAGATCGTCGGCCATGCCGTATCCGGCATTGGCCGGCGGCGGGGTGTTGGTGGCGACAGCCGCGCCGACCACGACGGCGGCCACGGCGACGATGACGAGGAGCAGGATGAGCAGTTGTTGGCGCCACTCGCGCTTGAAGAGGCGCCAGGCCCAGCGGATCATGGCCCGGCGGGCCGGGACGCCGCCGGTGGTCGGTTCGGAGGCCGACCCGGTGGCCGGCCGTTCGAGGACGCCGACGCTCATTGGTTCGGGAGGTCGGCGAGGACGGTTTCCGGGCTGTCGACCGGGACCGTCTGGTCAACGACTCTGCCGTCGCGCAGGAAGACCACGCGGTCGGCCCACGAGGCCAGCTGGGCGTCGTGGGTCACCACGACGGCGGCCATGCCGCGGCGACAGGCCGCGAGGATCAGGCGCATGACGGCCTCGGCGTTGGTGGAGTCGAGCGCGCCGGAGGGCTCGTCGGCCAGGAGCAGCTGGCGATTGCCCACCACGGCCCGGGCGATGGCGACGCGCTGGCGCTCGCCACCCGACAGCTGGTCGGGGTAGCTCGACGCCCGGTCCTTCAGCCCGAAATCCTCGAGCGACTCGAGCGCCGCCGCCTGGGCCTTGCGGGCCGCGACGCCGTCAAGCTCGAGGGGTAGGGACACGTTCTCCACTGCGCTGAGGCCGGCGAGGAGGTTGTAGTCCTGGAAGACATAGCCGATGGACTGCCGGCGCAGGCGTGCCTTGCCGTTGCGCGACAGGGACGATAGGGGCCGACCCCCGAGATAGACCTCACCGCTGGTGGGGTCCTCGAGGCTGCCGGCGATGGTCAACAGCGTGCTCTTGCCCGAGCCGCTGGCCCCCATGACCGCCACCAGAGACCCGGTGTCGACCGAGAGATCGATGCGCTGAAGGGCGTGGACCTCTGCAGCCCCTTCTCCGTAGACCTTGGAGATGTCGCGAAGTTCGAGGTAGCTCATTGTGGGGCTCCTACCTTGCGCCGGGCTTTGGGAAGGGGGAACGGCTGAGGGGCCGGCGCATCCACGCCCGCAGCTGCTCGCTTCAGACGGCCGTCGGCCGTGTCGAGCCACCGGATCAGAGAATCCAGGCGGAATAGCTCGGCGTCGACGACCAGAGCGAAGTTGAGGTCGAAGCGGGACTCGTCCTCCTTGAGGCGCGTCCATTGCTGCATGAGCTCGACCAGGTAGCGCCGATGCACCTGCACCACCTCGTGCACGTCGACGTCGGGGAGCTCGAAAGCGACGAGCACCTTGATCACCAGCTCGTCGCGCGGCGGGGAGGAGAAGTCGGGCGGGGTGCGTAGCCACTCGGCCAGCTCGGCCGCACCCTCCTCGGTGATATGGAACCCCTTCTGGGGGCCTGTCACGGCGCTATCGTCGGATTCGACCAGGCCGTCGCGCTCGAGCCGCTGCAAGGTGGTGTACACCTGCCCGACGTTGAGCGGCCACACTTCGCCCGTCCGTGCCTCGAACTCCTGGCGTAGCTGCAGCCCGTACTTGGGACCGTCGCTCAGCAGGGCCAACAGGGCGTGGCGGACACTCATGACTGCTCCGGCCCGTGGGATCTTGTCAGTAGCATACTTAGTATTCTACTCACCGGATAGGGTTTGGCAAGGCGGTCAGCCCCGATCCTGCATCGGTGGCATTGGCAGGCGCCCTACAGCGTGCCGAACCTCCTGTTGAGGCTGCCGGATTGGAGTCGAATCTTGTCGATCCCGGACGGCCCCAATCGGCCGGGTCACGGACACACTTTTCCGAGTCGGCACGGCCAAATGCTTGTTCACCGCGAGCAGTTAAACGGCTCCGCCAATCCGGCCACTTGAGCAGCCTGCGGGTAGACCAACTCGGGGGGTAAGACGTCCGCAAGGGTGCCCAATAACGCGCGAGCGACATCGTCGTTGACGGTGACTGTCCCGCCGGTTGGGTGGGACAGTGCCGCCAACTTTATGGAACCGGGGGGCCCATCGATCTGGAAGGTACCAGTGGGCACCACGTGCCGTGAGATAGGGACATCTGATTCGCCCTGGTATCCGCCAGAGCATCCATCAGATCCAGGGCGAATCTCTCTTCGCTCAGTCCAGGTATCCTGGCCATATGGCCGCAGTGCGTCCGATCATGACCGGTGATGAGTGGGCGGCCGCAGATATCGACCGCCCGCCGACGCCCGATGACGTGACCATCACCCTCGACGGCCGGCGAATCGATTCCAAAGAAAAGGCGATCGCCTGGCTGGCCGAGATCGAGGCCGACCGTGCAGCTGGCAAGACGGCTGCCGACACCCTTGCCTGAGCAGTCCCGTCCGGACGTCGCCCGCATTACGGAGGTTCTCGATCGCCACGGCGTCGACTACCTGGTGATCGGAGGAGTGGCCACCCAGGCCTACGGAGCCGAGCGACCCACCGGGGATTTCGACTGTCTGGTCCGGCGCACGGGCGTGAACTTCGACCGACTGGCTGCCGCCATGCGCGAGCTGAAGGCACGTCTCCGGGTCGAGGGCCTCACTGACGAAGAGTCGTCCGCCCTACCAGTCCAGTTGGATGGCCTGACTCTCAGTCGCTCGCAGATCTCGACCTGGGCGACCGATGCCGGGCACCTCGACATCCTGGTTGACATGGTCAACCGCCAGGGCTACCGACAGCGGTACGAGGAGCTTGAAGGTGCCGCCGAAGAACTCACTGTCGCCGGCATCCAGGTCCGGGTGGCCGGCCTCGACGACATTATCGCCTCGAAGGAATACGCCGGACGTCCCAAAGACAAAGAAGCGCTCGCCGAGCTCTACCGCCTCCGTGACCGCCCGACAGTTGACAGGACTCCGTCCGAGTAACCGATCGTGGTTGCACTTATGTGCGCTTGACAGTTTCCGTCGTCATTCCGGCAAGCTGGTACCGCCGCTTCAGGGTCGGTGATGGCCTGTTGAGGGGATCCCGATAGTTGGTCCAGCCCTTATGTGAGTTGGGGTTGGTGTCGGTTGGTCCATGCTCGGGCGAACTCGTTGGGGCTGAGCCAGCCGTGCGCACTGTGTGGACGGTTCAAGTTGTAGTCGATTCTCCAGTCCTCGATGAGCACTTGGGCTTCGAAGAGCGCATCAAAGCGGTGGCCATTGAGGAACTCGTCTCGGAGGCGGCCGTTGAAGGACTCGATCCAGGCGTTCTGCCACGGGGATCCCGGGTCGATGAAGACGGTCCCGGTGCCGTTGAAGCGGCACCAGTCGGCCACCGCGTTGGCGATGAACTCAGGACCGTTGTCGAAGCGCAGGTACATGGGTGCACCACGAACGGCGGCGATCCGATCGAGGCAGGCCACGACGCCGTCGGCATCGATGTTGCGGGCCACCACAATGGCCGGGCACTCCCTGGTGAACTCGTCGATGACGTTGAGCA
>PNAT01000048.1:0-370 GCA_003169675.1 Acidimicrobiaceae bacterium | reverse complement strand
GGCCGGATCGGGCACATGGCCCCCATCACCACTCCTTTGCCGCGCAGCGGCTTCTTGCGCTTCCTATAGGGGACTTTGAGGCCTTCGGCATGCCAGAGGCGCTGTATCCGCTTGTTGTTGACCCTCCAGCCTTCGCCCCGGGCCATGACGGCCGCCCGTCTCCAGCCCCAGCGCGGACGAGAGAGCGAGAAGGCGCGCAGCCAGGCCCGCAGGGCCATCTCGTCATCGCTGGGGATGGCTGGTGCATTGCGCTGGGTGGCCCGGTGCTGGCCGACGACCCGGCAGGCGTGGCGTTGGGAGACCCCGAACCGATCGATGAGCGTGCTTACTGCTCGCCGACGACGGTCCGGGGTTAGAAGTTTCCCTCAGC
>PNAT01000041.1 GCA_003169675.1 Acidimicrobiaceae bacterium | reverse complement strand
CTGGCGATTAAATCAGCAGTCTCCTAACCCGCCTCAAGCAGGCACCTATACGGGGGCAGGCGGACGGGGGGTCAGGCCGCTCAGTATCCGCAGGCATTACAGGGCGGCATTGGCGTCCTGCGACAACGCTGAATCGGTGAGACAGACTGTCGCCAGTCATGGACCCGCCCGAGACCCGTTACGTCGCCGTGGGCGACGCCGATGTCGCCTACCAGGTCGCCGGCGAGGGACCGTTCGATCTTCTCTATTGCTATGGCCTCGGAAGTCACATCGAAGTCCTCTGGGACATACCTGTGTTTGCCAAGTTTCTCACCGATCTGGCGGCCTTCAGCCGTCTGATCTTCTTCGATCGCCGCGGCACGGGGGCGTCGGACGGCGTCTCGCTCAATGCAATCCCGACCTGGGAGGAATGGACCGAGGACATCGTCGCGGTCCTCGGTGCTGCCGGATCGAAGCGGACGGCCATTCTGGCCTCCGCCGACGCCGGGCCGATGGCCATCCTCTATGCAGCGATGCACCCAGAAATGGTGAGCGCCCTCATACTCCACAACACGTCCGCTCGATACCTCGAAGCAGATGACTACCCGATCGGAGCATCGCCCGACGCCGTCGATGGCTTTGTGGCGTTGGAGGCCACGGGTTGGGGCACTCCTGACTTTACCCGGCTGACCAACCCGAGCAAAGCAGACGATGCAGAGCTCATCCGCCTCCTCTCGAAGGTGAATCGTTCGTCGGCTACACCTCGCAGCGCGGCGGCCCAGTGGAACTACATCCTGCGGAGCCTCGATGTACGCCACGCACTGCAGTTGATCCCGGCCCCGACCCTGGTGCTCCATGTCAGGGAATCCCCATACCTTCCGATCGCACACGGTCGTTACCTGGCCGAGCACATCGACGGAGCCAGATTCGTCCAGCTTCCGGGCGGCGACACCGGATTGGCCAACGAGTACCTGTCGGACGAAGTTGCCGAGTTCCTGACCGGCGAACGGCCCGCGGTCGAAGTCGATCGCATCCTCACCACGCTCCTCTTCACCGATATCGTCGGTTCTACCGCACGGGCCGCCTCGTTGGGTGATCAGCGCTGGCGGGAGCTCCTCGACAGCCACGATCGAGTCGTGCGAGAGCAGCTTCGGCAGTTGCGTGGGAGAGAGATCAACACCACGGGGGACGGCTTTGTGGTGTCCTTCGACGGCCCGGCTCGGGCGATTCGTTGCGCTCAGGCCATCGTCGAGGCGACCGGCAAGCTGGGTGTCCAACTTCGGGTTGGGCTGCACACGGGAGAATGTGAAGTTCGAGGCGATGACCTTGGAGGAATGGCGGTCCACGTTGCTGCCCGCGTGGGAGCACTCGCGTCTCCGGGGGAGATCCTCGTCTCGGGCATGGTCCGGGACTTGGTGGCGGGTTCAGGAATCGAGTTCAACGACCGTGGCGAGCACGAACTCAAAGGAGTGCCGGGGTCCTGGAAGCTGTTCGCCATTCAGGGTTGACCCCACGCGCAAAGTGATGCGGGATGGGATCTGGGTGCCCCCGTTTAGCCGGCACCGAGCGACGGTCGCACCTGTTCAGCAGTGGGGCGGACGTAGGTACCTGGCAATCCCAGACGACGTGACGTCCGGCTGCAGCATTTCGCAGTTGAGACAGAATGTCGGTAATGGATGCGCCAAGGACCCGATATGTGACCGTGGGTGACGCCGATGTCGCCTATCAGGTGGTTGGCGAAGGACCAATCGATCTTCTCCTCTGCTACGGGCTCGGAAGTCATGTCGAACTTCTGTGGGACATCCCCGGATTGGCTGACTTTCTCGGTCGATTGGCGTCTTTCAGCAGGCTCATCCTCTTCGACCGCAGAGGCACGGGAGCCTCAGACCCGGTTGCTCTCGGTCTCATGCCCAGATGGGAGGAATGGACGGAAGACATGGTGGCCGTCCTCGACGCGGTCGGATCAGAGCGGGCGGCCATCATGGCCCTATCGGACGCCGCACCGATTGCCATCCTCTTTGCGGCCATGCATCCCGAACGCGTGAGCGCACTTGTCCTGGTGAATTCGACTGCTCGGTACTTGCACGCCGATGACTATTCGTTTGGCGTATCCGCCGAGGCAGTTGACGCGCTCGTCAATGTGATGGCCACGACGTGGGGAACCGCCGAGTGGATACAGTTCGCCAGCCCCGAAATACAGGATCCGGAGTTCTTGCGCCTGGCTGCCCGATGTGTCCGCGCTTCCGCCACTCCCCGCACGGCCGCCGCACAGTACGACTACATGCTTCGGATTCTGGACGTCCGACATGCACTCCCACTGGTCCAGGCTCCGACCCTGGCAATCCACGTGAAAGCCAGTTCGATCCTGCCGATCGAACACGGAAAGTATCTCGCCCGGAATATCGAGGGAGCCCGCTTGATCGAGCTTGAGGGTTCCAATCTCAGAGAACGAGCCGGTTACGTCGACGATGTCGCTGAATTCTTGACGGGCGAGCGACCTGTGGTTGAGATCGATCGCATTCTGACGACGATCCTCTTCACCGACATCGTCGGATCGACTGTTCGGGCAGCCTCACTCGGAGACCGGGAGTGGCACCTGTTCCTTGATGCCCATGATCGGGTGGTACGAGAGCAGCTACGACGGTTTCGCGGCAATGAGGTCAACACCACAGGGGACGGTTTCGTCGCGTCGTTTGACGGCCCAGCCCGGGCCATTCGTTGTGCTCGGGCGATTGCCGAAGCTACAAAGCAGCTAGGAATCGACCTGCGGATCGGGTTACACACAGGTGAATGTGAGCTCCGGGGCGATGATCTCGCAGGACTGGCCGTTCACATCACCGCCCGGATAGGGGCGCAGGCAGCTTCGGGAGAGGTCCTGGTCTCCGGGACAGTCAAGGACCTCGTCATCGGGTCGGGTATCGAGTTCGCCGATCGTGGTAGCCACGAGCTTAAGGGCGTGCCCGGATCCTGGGCCCTGTTCGCCGTTGGGGGTTGACAGACCGATCGCGGAGTGCCGATGCCAGTCCGGCTCAGGGTGAGTTCCTAACGGGAGTCAAGCCCCTCAGGCCACATTTTCGCTAGCTTCTTGCCCAGGCGGGTCGATGGCCGCAGCGACCTTCTGGGCCGACTCCTTTCTGCCTCGACCCGCCCTGTTCTTGAGGACTTTGGCCGGGGTGATCCGACGACGGGCGGCTCGGACTTTGGGGTCAATCTTGAACCGGTCGGCGCAGGCAGCTTTGCCTTCGACCTCTGTGATTGGATCGCCGAATTCATCGCGCAGCTCGTAGTGCACTCCCTTGCGCCAACAGGCGGCGATCCGGGTGATGAGGACAGCCGAGTCTGCGCACAGCGCCGAATTGTGGTGCTTGCCCTCGATCATGACGAGTCGGTGGTAGCGCTGCGCCAGTGTCGGGTCGATGTGCCGAGCGTGATCAGCGGCCATGTAGAGGGCCACGCGCAGGCCGGCATCCCCGGCTTTGGTGATGCCCTTGCGTCCGTTGGTCAGTCCGGACTGGTCGATCTTGGGCACAAAACCGGTGAACGAGCGCACGCCGGCGAGGTTGGCGAAGCGGTTAAAGTCGCCCGCGTTGCCCAAGATGGCCGCCGAGAGCACGGGTCCGATCCCCGGCGCCGAAACGACGATCCCCTCCGGGTCGGCCTCGTCATAGAGAACAGCGATCCGCTTGTCGGCGGCGGTGATCTCGTCGTCGAGCTGGCGCATCACGCGGACTTCTGAGGCGATGTCGTGAGCCAGGTCATACCAAGTCACCCCGGTCCTGCCGTTACTCAGGGATGACGAAGTGACGCTCGAGAACGTCGGTGAGGCTGGCCGCGGCCGTGGCGAGTACGAGGGCTACGTGCGGAGGGAAAGCGTCAGGTTCAACCGAATCGAGTTGCAACAGCCCCACGGGGTTGCCCGCCCGGTATAGCGGCACGGCCAGATAACTTCGTGTGTGCCGAGATGTTGAATCGGTGCGTTGTTGCGCGGGGACGGCAGCAGTAGGCACGGTGATGTCTGCCAGGTAGCGCATCTTACCGCTTGTAATCACCGCGCCAGCAACGCCTTGGCCTGGCGGGATGCGGGCGGCCCGGGCCGTGGCGGTGGGGGGTGGGTAGGCAGCGGCCAGCCGGATTCCGTCACCGCCGAGGAGTTGGATACTTGCGCCAGTGAACGCGACAAGATTGCGTAGGGTGCGCAGCATGAGGGTAAGCGCCATGTCGAGTCCGGTAGCGCACTGCAGGTCAGCGTTCAGGTCAATGAGCAGTTGAGGGTCAAGCTCTGAGTCGCGGCGCAATCGCCCTTGCGCTCGCACCGTCGCTGTAGCTCGATGTGTCGGCATGACCGACGACGGGTGACCGAAGAGGAAGCCTTGACCCTCGGTCACGCCGAAGCGCATCAACGCATCGCGTTGATCTGTGGTTTCGACACCTTCAGCGACCACGGTCATGTCCAGCCCTCTGGCCATCCCTACAATGGCCCGGATCACGTGTTCGGCACGTGGGTCATGCCCAAGATCGGCGACAAACGAGCGGTCGACCTTGATAATGTCGCACGGCAGCGTAGTCAGGTAGGTAAGCGTGGAATGTCCAGTGCCGAAGTCGTCGAGGGCGACCCACACCCCATCCGCTCGTAGCCTGGTCAGTGTTTCCGAAGCGGCACCAGGATCAGTGAGCAGCGCAGTTTCCGTGACTTCCACGCACAACCGCTCACCAGGTAATCCGGTATTGGCCAGTTCGTCCAGGACGGTGTCGGCATACGCGGGGTCGCTCAGTTCGGTCCCTGACACGTTGACGGCCACCCTCCCTGAAACGAACGCTCCGTCGACGGCGGTGCGGAACACCTCGCGGCGGACAAACGTGTCCAACGCCCCGATCAGCCCCGATTGTTCGGCTAGGGGCACGAACTTTCCAGGAGCGATCGGCCCGAAGTCGCAGTGGTGCCAGCGGATGAGTGCCTCCGCGCCGGTCGGGCTGGAGTCGGCAAGCAACACGGTCGGCATGTAGACGACGGACAGCCCGCGGTCTCCGTTGTGCAGGGCTCGATCGAGATCCCTGATCATCATCGAATCTTGGTTGGTCTGCACAGGCCCCCCGGCCCCCAGTCTCGCGATCTACAAGTTTAGGCACCTTGGTTCCGGTCCTGGACAAGGCGGCTGATCGCAGGAGTTATGCCGGTAGCTGACACCCGAGACGTTGGACCGGCGGCTGCTTGAATGACCCACCTTTGAGGGTCGTCATCGTGCGGGGACGCTTGCACTGAAAGGCCGGGCTTGATTCACGGCGCAAGTATCTCCGCCGCACCTGAGGGTCGTTGTTCAACGCGGGTATCCTTCGGTCGGTTCATCAAGAGTGACCTGAGGGACCTGGCCCTTCGACGGTCCGGCAGCCGGCTTCGGCACGGTGCCAATGCCAGGACCGATGAGGAGGGTGTCATGACCCAGCCTCCGAGCGAACATTCCCAACCCGTCGTTGGTGTGCGGTACCGAGAGGTGACAGAGCGCGATGCCGGCGCCATTGCGACTCTGCACGCCGACAGTTGGCGGCGCCACTATCGCGGTGCTTACCTGGAGTCGGCCGAACTTCTCAATGAACGCACCGATCGGATGGCCAGACAGGTAGCACGTGCCGAACCCGGCCCGGGGTCGTGGATCCCAAGAAGAATCACCTTCCACCAACCACTGCAACGATCAGAATGGACTGGTGCTTCTCATTGATGCTGCCAATGTGGTCGGGTCTCGTCCGACGGGCTGGTGGCGGGACCGAGTTGGAGCAGCTCGAGCGTTCGTAGATCAGGTGAGGGGTGCCGTGGAATCGGGCCAGCTCGCCGAACCTGTCGTTGTGGTCCTAGAGGGGGCGGCTCGTAGAGGCGTCGATGCGGGCGTCGTCGACGGAGTGACGGTGGTTCATGCAGCTGGCTGCGGTGACGACATGCTCATTGACGTCATCTTCGATGCTTCTGACCAGGTCACGCTGGTCACAGCGGATCGCCAATTGCGGGAGCGTGCTGGGGCCCTGGGAGCAGAAGTAGTTGGACCTGGATGGCTGATCCAACTCCTCAAGTAGTGAACTGGATGTTCAGAGTGGCAAGGTGCCATTCGAAGACTGCCCCTGTCCGCCGGAGCGAGGTCTATTCGCCGCGGGACTACCCTGAAGGTCCAGGAGCGTGACATGACAGAAGGCAAAGAACTCGACGGGCACCATCGTTCGACAGTAGAGAGGATCTTCAATCACCCCGTTAGTCACAACATCCAATGGCATGACGTTCTGTCTCTCCTACAGAGCGTGGGCAACGTGATCGAAGAGCCCAGTGGCCGGTACACGGTGACCTTGGGTTCCGAGACCGAAACATTCGATGCCCCGCGGCACCATGACATCGACGAACAACAGGTAATCGATCTGAGGAGGATGCTCAGGAACGCCGGCATCACCTCGACTTCTCCATAGAAACCTGCCCCCGTTCGGGACGGTGGGGCAGTCAGGCACGACTGGGGCGGTCACAGTTCGCGTATCCGATGCGCACCAGAACATTCGCGCTCGGCCAAGAGCACCGAAGCGCCATGGAGGATCCGCTCGGCCACGAACTGACCGCGCTCGTCCTGGAGCCATCGCCCACCCCTCACGCCAACCCGACCGGGTCGAAGGGCAGCGACTCGTAGCGCCGCACGAAATGGCCGGGTGCAAACACACCTCGGGCAGCATCCACTGAGAAGTCCGGACAGCGCTGCAACAGTTCCTCGAGAGCGACCCGCCCCTGAAGACGAGCCACGGCCGCGCCCAGGCAATGATGCGGGCCGTAGCCGAACGACACGATGCGCCGGGGTCGGCGCTCCACGTCGAGTGCCTCCGCGTCGACTCCGAACTCATCGCTGTCGCGGTTGGCCGACGCGTAGAGGAGCATCACCTTGGCCCCGGCCGGAATGATCGCGTCGCCGTAGGCGACGTCGCGTGTGGCCGTGCGGGCCAGGCCTTGGACGGGAGTGGTGAGGCGCAAGAGCTCCTCGACGGCCGGCCCGATCCTGGTCGGTTCCTCTTGCAACACCGCGCGCTGTTCTGGCCACGCCGTCAAGAGCTCGGCGCTGCCACCCAGCAGCCCGGTCGTGGTGTCGTTGCCGCCCGTGATCATCGTGAAAGCGAAACCCAGGACTTCAAGGATCGATTTCGAGGGCTTGTCCTCGGTCTCGGTGACCAGGTGCGAAACCGCGTCGTCGCCGGGATTCTGACGGAGTCGCTCAACCAGGTCGGTGAAGTACTCGAACAGCTCCCCCACCGCGTCGCCTGCCGAGAGCGTGTTCCCCGCTGCGGTCGCCGCCACGATGGCATCGGTCCAACGATCGAAGCGTCCGCGATCGGCCTGGGGCACACCGAGAAAATGGGCGACCACCATGCTGGGTAGCGGCTTGAACAGCTCGCCCACGATGTCACACTCGCCTTCAGACCGCATCCGCTCCATCCGGTCCACGACGAATTCCCTGATTGCCCCCTCGAGGGAAGCCACGTGCCGGGGGCTGAATCCCTTTCCGACGGCACGGCGAAACGCGGTGTGATCGGGCGGATCCATCATCACCATGGGCTGGACCCCTCCAGCCTCCAAGAGATCCATGTCCCCATAAGTAAAGGTCAACCCCTGGGCGGAGCTGAAGGTCGTGGCATCACGCGCGGCATCGAACACATGGCCGAAGCGCGACAACACCCAGTAGTCGCCCTCCTTCACGTGGTGCACCGGATCGTGTTCACGCAGCGCGGCGTACATCTGGAATGGATCCCGCCAGGTCGGCCCCGAACACGGCTCGAACCCTGCCAATTGTGACACTTGATGGCCCACACCATACTGTTAACACATCTAGCTTGGATTGTCCCCGAGCAGGCGGAGCCCGTCCTGGCACGTGGCTTTATCTTGGTTCTCGTACTGGTTGCTCTGATCGGTGAGAAACTCTGGCGGGCGGGGATTAGAACGACGCTCCGCTCAGCAGCCGCAAGTGAGGCTCCTCCGCGTCCACTGCCACCTCTACGGCGTCCGAACAGGCTCGCCACAGCATCCTCAAGCCCCAGGCGCGGCTTCCTCGCCCCATCATCCGAAGCATTTCCAGGCATTCGAGTGTTTGTTTCCGCAGTGGACCTCACCGGGCGCAGTGAGCAACCCGGTGGACCGGCGACGTAGCCCAGTACATTCGGTTTTGCGACGCAGTAGCTCGGTCATAAGTGACCGTCTGCTTGCTATCGTGAGCAGTTCTGTCGGCTTCGAGCACCGGGGGTTGACCGAGTCAGTGAACCCGAGCAGAATTGGCCTATTGGCCCCCTGAACTGCGGGTTCACCCCCCGAAATCACGTTTCGGGCGTCGGCGGTACGGAAGGGAGAACGCTCAGCTACGGGCCGCACCCCATGGCGCGAGCGCGTTAGCCGCCGCCACGGCGTGGAGGTGGTGGACCGTCTGGCGGTACGAATCGACCAAGCTGGCTTCGCAGTATCCGAGGTCGCTCTCGATACAAAACGTCCGGATGATGCTCTGGGCGCGCGCCAGGTTAGGACGGGGCATCGTCGGGAACAGGTGGTGCTCGATCTGGTAGTTGAGACCGCCAAGTACGAGGTTGGTGAACCGACCGCCGGTGATGTTGCGAGCGGAGATGACCTGACGCCGAGCGAAGCTCATCTCCGCATCGCCTTCGATGATGGGCATGCCCTTGTGGTTAGGGGCGAAGCTGCAGCCGAGATACAGCGAGAAGAGCGATTGCTGGACGGCGATGAATGCCAACGCCTTCAACGGAGGAAGCACCCACAGCACCGCCGTCAAATACAGGGCGGCATGCATGGTTATCAACACTCCTTCCATGGCCGCGCCACGATCTCGTTGTCGGAGCAGTCTTTGGATACCGGACACATGAATGCCCACACTTCTGAGGAGCATGAGGGGAAAGAAGAGCACTACCTGCCAGCGTGTGAGCAACCACTTGAGGCTGCGGCCTCTTGGGGCAAGCCCGTCGGCCGGTGTGAAGACTACGAGGCCCTCACCGATGTCGGGGTCGCGGCCGACTTCGTTGGGGTGTGCGTGATGGGCGTTGTGCTTGGGGACCCACCAGCCGAAGCTCATCCCGATCAACGCATTCCCGACCATCAGCCCGAGCAGCCGGTTCGCCCGGCGGGACCGAAAGACCTGTTGGTGCCCAGCGTCATGGCCGACGAAGCCCAGTTGGGTGAACATCAAGCCTAAGAACGCAGCGACCCCTAGCGTGGCCCACGAGTTACCGACCATCACCAACGCCGCCCACCCGGCGGCGAAAACGGCGATGGTCAGGCTGATCTTCACGCTGTAATAGCCCCGCCGGCGCTCAAGAAGGCCGGCGTCGCGGATCTGTACGGCTAGCACGCGGAAGTCGCTGGACGGGGCGTCAATGGCTGCTGTCTGCACGAGCCTCTCCCCCACAATCTGTGCAAAAGCGCCACCAGGGTCCGGAGCAACGCCGAGCACCGAATCTCTCACCAAGTGACCTGAGCTTACTCCTCCCTCCACGGTCGCCAAGATCGGAAGGTGGACAAATACCTCAATAAGTGGAGAGTCAACCGTGTCCGGGCTGCAATCGAAACCAACGGCCGACCACAACACCGTCAGGGCGTCGGGTCTATGGCGGGACTGTCTGCTCCCGTGGAAAACCTCGTAGGTAGACAGTGACAGGATGGGTGCGCTCAGAGCAATCCCTTATCGAAGGAGGCCCCGGTGCCCAGTATTGGTGATCGAGTGCGATTGGAGTCTACGAAGGTTGGTCAGGCTCCTCGTGATGGCGTCGTGACCGGGGTGGCGGGGGAGCTTCTCCGCATTGTGTGGTCGACGGGCGAAGAGTCATCTCTCATACCGGGAGCCGGATCAATAACCATCGTCGGCAAGGCTCGGAAGGCATCGGGCAAGAAGGCCGCCAAGAGGACCACGAAGAAGAAGGCGACTGCCAAGCGGGCTCCTGCGGGCAAGGCCGCCAAGAGGACCACGAAGAAGAAGGCGACCGCCAAGCGGGCTCCTGCGGGCAAGGCCGCCAAGAGGACCACGAAGAAGAAGGCGACCGCCAGGTAGCCAAGACCGTCGTGCCCCAGTCGACACGCGTCGGATTCAGCCACGAGTGTGCCTGGACCAAACGGCTTCGACGTCACCGACCTGAACTCACCCCACGTGATGCTGGGGGTCGCCCAGAACCGGTTTCGCGACGCACTAGCTCGGTCATAAGTGACCATCTGCTTGCTATCCTGAGCAGCCGGTCGGCTTCGCCGCACCGGCGGTTGACTGAACCAGTGAACCCGAGCAGAACTGGCTTATTGGCTCTCTGAACTGCGGGGTCTCGGCCTGAAGCCACGTTTCGGACAACGCTCACGAGACATGGGTTACCTGAATGCTGTCCAACCTCGGCACCGAAGGGATGGCGGCGGAGGATGGCCCAGGACCTGCAGCCGGTCCGAACCGCTGGGATCAATGGATCCTCCCCCACGGCACCGGCGCAGGTCCCACCGATGAAGGAGTTTGCTATTGGCTAACCCGCCCCCTACGGCACAACGGGGCAGGCGGGCAGGGGGCGTCAGGCCGCTCGGTATCCGGCAATCCCGACCGGTTGATTTCTGTTGGTCGAGGCACAAACTTGAGTGATATGGGTCGCCCTGTGCTGGCCACTTTGGCTGTATTCGCCTCGGGGTGCTTCCTGCTGCTCGCTGGCTGTGGCGGAAACCTGGCACCCTCAACCACGGCGACCAGAAGTGCACCCAAGGTCCCGGTCGATGAGGTGGCCCATCACCGTGTGGAGCGCAGCATCGTGCTCGATGAAGGGGCCTTCACCGCTCAACCCCCCGGCAACGCCAGGGCACGGGTGTCTCTCAGCCACGCCGAGAGCTTGATGCTGGCCGCCTACAGCCATGTCGCCGACGCCACTACCTACGACCCCGGTCTCCTCTCCCTGGGGCGGGTGACGCTCTCTCTAAAGCAAATAGCTGGGCTGCCCGTCTACCAAAGCCGGCTGGCGTGGATTGCCTTCGTCCAGCAGTTCACCGCCCCACCGTGCGGCGCCTCCGGTGGGGTGCCGCGCAGCTCTTCGACTTCCAGTGATGTAAGCCCGTTCTTCTACGTCATGATCCTCGACGCACAGACTGGCAAGGCCGCGCTTGAGTATCAGACTGAGGGAACAGGTGACTGCGGGAGTTCGTTCGGGGGCCCGTATCTTCACCGGGCGAAGGAGCGTCTCTCGGTCCCCTGGACTCTTGTGAGTCAGCAGGCGGCGGCCCCTCCTGGCTCCCTGCCGACCTGGGTGGTGCGCTACACCGTGCCCGCCTGTGGAAGCCTAGACAGGGAGTCCGGTTACCTCAGCTCCTCGGGGAAGGCAGCGTTGTTGATCCTTCTCTCGGTTCCTCTCGACCCGCCACCGCACTGTTCGCCGGCCCGGACGATTACCAGGTCCTGGCCCGCTTTCGGTGGTGAGTTAGATCACGCTCCTACCGGCATAACGTCCGGTGTGGCGTCGAATGGTTCACTGGTGATGTTCTGACTTCAAGAGAGCCGAGCCGCACGGAAATGTTCTGCGGTGATATCGAAGTGGACCGGGCGAGAAGTGCCGATACCGGGCAGGGTTCAGGGTGCCCACGTCGCCGGGTCGTGGCTAGACGAGCGTGCACCTGAGAGGCTGGAGACCGATGAGACGAGGGGCCCTTGTTCTTCTTGGCTCGGCGCTGTGCATCCTCAGCAGTTGTAGCTCGCCGCCCAGTACCGGCACCGTGCATGGCGTCTTCGAAACCATCGGCGGTCCTGCCGGTCACGGGCCCCACCTCTTGCCGGGCAGAGTGGTGTTCAGCGATGGCAACGGGGCGAATGTCTCGGTGAAGGTTGGCGCCAGGGGAACATTCTCAGTCAATTGACCACGCTCACGTAGAACCC
>PNAT01000177.1 GCA_003169675.1 Acidimicrobiaceae bacterium | reverse complement strand
ATGTACATGAAGCTGCGGGTCTGCTCACCATCGCCCCAGATCTCGATCTCATGAGAACCGGTGATGACCGCTGTCGCTATCTTGCGGCAAATGGCGGCCGGGGCCTTCTCTCGGCCACCAGTCCAAGTCCCATGCGGTCCGTACACGTTGTGGTAACGGGCGACACGAGTTTCAAGACCGTAATCCTCGAGGAAATGGCGACACATCCGCTCGGTGAAGAGCTTTTCCCAGCCATACCCGTCCTCGGGCATCGCCGGATAGGCATCTGCCTCCGTGAGAGCGCGCACGTCCGGAGAAACCTGTTTCTCTGCTGCATACACACATGCGGACGAAGAATAGAAGAAACGTTGAACATCGGCGTCGCGGGCAGCTTGGAGCATGTGTGTGCTGGTCAAGACGCTGAGCATGCAGAGGGCCTTATTGCTCTCGATGAAACCCATGCCACCCATGTCTGCTGCAAGGTTGTAGACGAAATCGACTCCATCGACGACTTCACGGCACGATTCGATCATTGACAGATCTCGGGTCATATTCTGCGCGTTGGCATGAACCTGGTACCACTCATCGATCGGCTTGACATCTACGGCACGAACTGGTCGCCCAGCTTCGATGAGGTTCTCGACGAGGTGCCCGCCGATGAAGCCCCCCGCTCCCGTCACCAGAACGCTTGCGTCATTACCCACGTCGGTCACCTTGTAGCCTGCCCGTTTCCATTGCCGAACTCTTGGCCGGCATCGCACGTTGCAGGCAGCGCCGAGGTGGCAGCCCGGCGCAGCCCGCAGAACCAGTTGGAGCCCCGGTGTGTGCTTGTGCGCGACACCCTCTGTCCCACACTTCATTTGACGTCTGTCGCCGGCATGGCCTATTCATGAGTCCGTCGCTCCCCTCGCTTGCCCAACCGCTTACTCCGACTCTCGGCTCCCCCTGGAAACGGTTGGCTCCATCACGTATTGCGCTTCTGTGGTTGAGTTAGGGGGAATTTCCGGGACGCCAAGTGGTGGAATGCTGACGATCAGTGATATAAGCCCAGGTGCTGGTCATTCAAGGCACGTAGGCGGCGGTTCAAGGATGCTGGGGCAGGTGACCCCTGCAGCACGGAGCCGGCGCCCGTCGGCCGCCCACGTGACCACCGGCCGCCACATGGTCAATCCTTAACCAAGCGCAAAACGGCGCTTCCGGGTTCTCTGTGGGTGAATTCACCGAACATCTGTTCGTAATTCAGCGCATCCCCTCGGTGCAGCAGGGCCTGCCCGGAATCGGTGAGGGTGCAGCCAGGACCGCCGGGGCGACGGTCTGTTTCCATGATCAGATCCGTCACCATGCAGGTCACGCTGCCGTCACAGCCACCCGCCTGAGGTCGGCCCCGGCCAGCTGCAACTCGACGATGGGGCGGTAGCACTACCCGCCGCTGTAGCCGCCCGGGCCGACGGGGCGCAGCCCACGACGATCGGCCGCCCTGACGAGGCCCAGATGATCGAACAGCTCACCGAACAAGGCGATGCCGGCTACCCCGGTCACATCATCCTCGGTCGCCTCTACTCGCACCGGCACGACCCGCTGAAAGGTGCGAGCGATCGCCATGTCGGCGACCTCAAAAAGGTCGGGGTAGTTTTCACCTGACAGGTGCTCCTTGTTCTGCGGATGGTGTTTCGTTAACACCTACATCGTCGCCGTTGGAGGAACACTTTCCGCGTCAATCACCTGTCGTGACCAACTTGGTTGAAATATCAGGGTCTGAGTGCAACGGCTAGCAGCATGGCCTTGCGGCTCCGCTGTTCCCAGAACCAAGCCATCCCTGTTCAGATCGTGTTCTCACCTCTAATACCACTATTGTCGAGTGCGTGGAAGTGGAATTGAGCGCATCGATTAACCAGAAGCCGATCGGCATACGGACCCGACTCGATGTCCTGAAGCGTCATCACCCACTGTGCGGAGAGCGGCTCTTGGAGATCGGCTGCGGCAACGGCGACTACTCGGCCGCTCTGCGAGGCAACTTTGGCCTTGTTGTCGCAACTGACTTGCTGTGGGCCGAGTTGCCCCTAGCCAAAAGCCAGTGTCTCGATGTAGTGCAAACGTCGGCATCGGCGTTGCCATTCCCGGCCGAGACCTTCGACGTGGTTCTTGCAGTGGAGGTGCTCGAACACGTGGCGTCCGTTGAGGACGTGTGCCGGGACATCGGGCGCGTGTTGCGCCCCGGAGGCGTCTTCTGTTTCACCAGCCCGAATCGGTGGTTTCCGTTCGAGACTCATGGCGTTCGGATGCATGGCAGCTATCGCCCTGGCCGGCATTTTCCTGGCCTTCCGTACTTACCGCCTCTTCACCGACGCATCAGTTATGCCCGGAATTTCAAGGCCAAGGACCTCCGCTCGCTCCTGACTGGGCTGGGATTCGTGGAGACGGCAACTGACTACGTTCCACTTCCATTCGACTCATGGGAGCGTGGCCGGCGCTACATCAAGCCTCTGCTCGGCTTGGCGGGCAAGGGACCATTCCGCATCGTGAGCAGTGTCAGCGTGGCTGGCGTCTACCGAAAAGTGTGACACTCCCTGCCGGCAATGCCCCGTCCACCAACGGGAGCGCCGGGCGAAAATCCGGTTGCACTTTGAAGTACGCCGGCACGTCCACGGAAGAGCTGAACATGTGAAAGGAGGTCCCTCTGCTTCAGCTGCTCGTCCGCCAGGGAGAGTGCCGTGGCGTCGATGTCCAGCGAAACGATGGACGGTGCGTAACGCCCGGCGTCCCTAAGAGCGCCGGCCACGATAGCCGTCGACCTGCCCCGCCACGTGCCGATTTCGAAGATGGAACCACGGGAAGTACGCCACTTCGAAGAGCCTCTGGGCGTCCTCGGGCCACAGCCATCCGGGAACAACGTCAATGGGAGAAAGCGGGTCCCGATGGTTGTCGTTGATGTACTGGCCCGGGAAGCCGTAATTGAGGGCATACGAACCGTCGACCTTGTCGGCAGAGGTCGGAACTCCTCATCCGGCATCTCTTTCGTCTGGGGAATGAGCGTGGCATCACGATCAGTCCCGCGGTTCGACACGGCTTCCTCCGGCCTCGATTCGATGTTGTATCGTAACGTTCGCCCCGAGGGGCGAAAACCGTGAGCTCTCCTCCCAATCACCGATTGCCACCCCCGCAACGCGAATCGGCACCGCTGACCGGATCTCGGGTTCCTGACTTCTTCGTAGTCGGACAACCGAAGAGTGGCACTACCGCGTTCTACGAGATGCTTCGCCAGCATCCGCGGATCTACCTCCCGGAGTTGAAGGAACCAATGTTCCTGGCCCAGGACATGCCGTTGCGCCAGCCCGCGTTGGTCCAGGGGTTGCCCGAGAGCCTGGACGAGTACCTGCAGTTGTTCGGCACGGCCAGAGCGGACCAGATCGCCGGCGATGCCTCGACGCTCTACTTGCTCTCGACGGTCGCCGCTTCCGAGATCGCGTCGTTGAACCGCAAAGCCAAGATCGTGGCCATCTTCCGTGAGCCAGCAGCCTTTCTTCGTTCGTTCCATCTCGAATCCATTCGCGCCCACAACGAGGATGTCAAGGACCTGCGTCGTGCCATGGCTCTGGAGCACGAGAGACGAGTCGGGGAGGCCCTTCCCAAAGGGTGTCTGCGGCCGGAACTCCTCTTCTACTCTCGGCACGTGCGCTACACCGAGCAGCTCACTCGTTTCCACCGGGTGCTTCCGGCCGAGCAGATCATGGTCATCATCTACGACGATTTCCTGGCCGACAACGTCGGGACGGTGACGAAGGTGCTGGGTTTCCTCGGCGTCGGAGGCCAAATGGACATTGCCGAGGTGCGTGCCAATGCCACGCGTGCCGTCCGATCTCCGCGCGTCGCCAATTGGGTGCAGCGCCTGTGGGCGGGAACGAGCCCGGTAGGACATGTGTTGAAGAGCACGGCGACCGCGGTGGTGCCGAGGCGGTTACGCCGAGCCGTGGTCGCCAGGATGATGGACGTGGTCGTGTTCGGCGACGCGCCACCACCGGACGCTGAGTTGATGGCCGAACTGCGTGCTCGCTTCAGGGGTGAGGTCGAGCAGTTCGGTCAGTACATCGGCCGCGACCTTGTTGCCCAGTGGGGCTACTGAAGAAGAGGGTGGTGATCGGGTCAATGTGGGAGGCTGAACAGGTGATGTGCGACCGGATGCCAGGCTCCCTGTTCCTGTGAACGAGGACGATCCCGCTGTCGTCTCTTCGTCGGGGCGAGACGGGAGGCCATGGCGGCGGTTCGTCTCGCTCCTCAAAGGCAGGGAGTTTTCTATTGCCGCCCTGATGGCAACATCGGTGGTGGCCGGAATGCTCGAGACGGCCATCTTGGCATTGATCGCCAACGTGGCAACTGCTCTGGCCGGCAAAGGATCCACCGCTGCGATCCGGGTGGGACCGATTCACGGATCGGTGAACGAGTTCATACTGGCGGGGCTGGCCATGGGCGTGGTCCGCATCGGCGTGCAGGTCATCCTCTCGTACCTTCCTTCGCGGGTGGCGGCCGACGTTCAGATGGAGATCCGCCACCGCCTGGTGACCGCATTCACGCAGGCGTCGTGGTCGGTACAGTCCCGCGACCGCGAGGGAACATTCCAAGATCTGATGACCACTCAGATCGTGCTCTTCACCAACGGCTTGAACCAGGTCATGACCACGATTTCGGCGGCGTGCATGTTGGTCGTGTTTGTCGTGTCGGCCCTGGTCCTGGAGTTTTCGGATGCGCTCCTGCTCATCGCTGCCGGGTCCGTTCTATTCGTCATCATGCGACCGCTCAGCTCTGTGGGCCGACGCCAAGCACGTGGGCTTTCGGAGACACAAGTCGATTACGCCGCCGGCGTCCACGAGATCGTCAGTGTCGCCGAAGAGGCGAATGTCTTCGGAGCGGCGCTGGCTCAACAGGAGCGTCTCGGCGCGCTTGCCGACGCCACCCGCCATCGCTTTTACACCACGCAATTCCTAGTCCGCCTGGTCCCCGGGCTCTATCAAAGCATTGTGCTCCTGCTCCTAGTCGGAGGTTTGGGAGTCGTCAGTGCCAACGGTACCGGGCACCTCGCGTCACTGGGGGCGGTAGTGCTCGTATTGGTGCGTGCCTCTTCCTACGGGCAGCAACTCCAGGGGGGCTATCAGGGGATGCACCAGGCCCTGCCGTTCTTGGACCGGATCTCAGACGCAGACCAGGTCTATCGCGATGCCCGCGTCGTCCGCGGTCAGAAGTCGCTGAGCGGGGTGCCGACGATCGAGTTTCAAGATGTGTCATATCGCTATGAGCCGGCGACACCGGCACTGAGTTCGGTCAGCTTCCAGGTCGAAGCCGGAGAGGCCATCGGCATCGTGGGTCCGACAGGGGCCGGCAAGTCGACATTGGTCCAGTTGCTCCTCGGCCTCCGCCGGCCGGACACTGGGCGATACCTGGTTGACAGCATGGATGCAGATCAGGTCTCCTTGGAGGAATGGACCGGACGCGTGGCGCTTCTGACCCAGGAGCCCAAGCTCCTGCACGGGACTGTGGCCGACAACATCCGGTTCTTCCGTGACATCGATCAAGACGGGGTAGTGAGCGCGGCGCGCCGCGCTCACATCCACGAGGACATCGTCACCTGGGAGAACAGGTACGACGCCGTCATCGGGCAGCGGGCCGACGCCGTGTCGGGCGGGCAGAGGCAGCGGATCTGCCTGGCCCGAGCGCTCGCCGGAGATCCGGTGGTGCTCGTGCTCGACGAACCGACGAGCGGTCTCGATCCCCAGTCGGAAGCGCTGGTGCAGCAGTCGCTGGCCGAGCTCAGGGGGCTGGTCACGCTGTTCGTCGTCTCGCACCGACTCTCGGCCTTGAGCCTGTGCGACCGCATCATGGTGGTGCGCAATGGCCGACTCGAGGCCCTAGCGGCATCGAGTGAGCTCATGCAGTCCAACGAGTTCTACCGGACCGCAACCTCGCTATCGCCCTGAGAACGTGGGCGGGCGCCCGAGCCATTTGGGCGAGATGACGGTCCCCAGACCCGAGCTCGAGAGTTCGCCGGTCATCCGCCGCCTTCCTCCGGTGTGAAGTTCATGGGTTGCTGCCGCTGGTCGGCGCGGTCCATGTTGTTCGACCCCGTCGGAAGCTGTCCCCGCCACTCGCCTGTGTGCAGGTTGCGCACCATCTCGGCCAATGCACTTGCCTGCCACCGCCAGCGAATTCGGACTCGTCGGTCGACCAGCGCCGGCAAAGCGAGGACCAAGACCTTTACCAGGGAACCTGCCGCCCGGGTGACGTACCACCGCCGCATCGCCCCTTGACCGTAAGCAGTGTGGAAGAACCGAGCTTCATTACGAAGAAGCTGGCGCGCCTGGGCGGCTGTATCGCGCCCACTGGAAGCACCCCCGACGTGCATGACGATGGCCCCGGACACATAGCGCACTCGCCAGCCGACCAGATGAGCGCGCCAGCAGAGATCGGTTTCGGAGTAGTAGTGGTACGCCTCGTCAAAACCCCCCAGGGCGGCGAAGCAGTCGTCGCGAATGGCGATGCAAGCTCCTTCCACCCAGTCCACGTCGCGGTCGGTATCGTGCTGAATGCGGGGGAGCCCGAGTTCGAACGGGAACCGGCGCCGAGGGAACAACCAACTAAACACCTCGGTCAGGAAGAAGGAGCCGGCGAACAATCGACCTGGGCTAGGGAATCGTGCGGCGGACACCTGGTGGGTCCCGTCGGGGAAGTGCAGGCGCGGGCCGGCGATACCGATGCCGCTGTCCTCGAAGGCCGATGCCAGGGCGTCGAGGGCTCCCGGACCCAACCGTGCGTCGCTGTTGAGCACGACCCGAACGGGTCGAGTGCAGGCGGCCAGCCCACGGTTGGCCGAGGCGGCGAAGCCGAGGTTCTGCTCGTTGCGCAAGACCTGGACTGCAGGGAATAACTGGGCCACTCGCACCGGTGTGTCGTCGGTGCAGCCGTCGTCCACGGCGATGGTCTCAATCCCAGGTGGGATCGATCGCAGGCACGGTTCGAGGACGTCCCAACCATTTCGGAAAGGGATGACGACGCCGACGTCGGTCATGACGCCATTTGCAGCAGCTCGGACATGACTTTCTCCCAGGGACGCCGTAGCGCCACCTGCTGGCGCTCCAGCCGGGAGGCCGGGTCTCCTTCGTGGATCGCCTCGCGCACTGCTCGACCGAACGCTTCGGGGGAATCGGCCACCCTTACGGCATCGCCCAGGTCGTCCGTCGCCCCGTTGGTTGTCGACACCACCGGGAGCCCTGCGGCCAGGTAGTCGAGGATCTTGAGCGGGTACGAGGCCCGGTTGAAGCCTCCCCGTGCGTAGGGCACGATCCCGACGTCCAGGGCGGCGAACCAGGCGCCGAGTGCCTGCCAGGGCTTGTGCCCGACAGCCACGACGCGGGGGTGGCGCAGAAGCTGGGCCAGTCCCTCAGGCGGGGTGCCCGAAGAAGTGAAGGCGCCGCCCACCACCACCAGGACACCCGTGCCAGAGGCCTCAAGGGCAGCTTTGAGCAGGGCGGGATCGATCCTGAAGTTGAGGCTCCCCACGTAACCCACGAAGGGCCGTGGAACCCCGACCAGTTCGGCAGGCAGGTCGGGTGGCTCCGCCGCCCGCGCCAGCCCGGGATCGCACCCGTGGGGCACATAGTGGGCCTTAATGCCGCGACGGGCCAGCATCTCGCACAGGGGCAGGGAACACGCGGCGACGAGGTCCGAAGCGGCGATCACCGCATCCTCGCGTCGGCGAACGGCGGCTCGATCAACCCCTGGGATGTCCTCGAAGCTATCGTCACATAGGTAAACCCGCTTGGGCCCGAGCAGGGGGAGGAGAGCCCGTGTCTCCAGGGCACTGGTCAGCGTAAGGGCCGGCTCCGCGCCGAGATGACGGACGATGCCGGCCCGCAGCAGGCGTGCGTTGACGGCCCTGGTGCCCGGCGTGTTCTGCCCCGGGATGACAGTTGGCTTCCACACTCGCAGGCCGGCTGGATCAACGGCGAACCTCGGCCCGATCAGATCACCTCGGCGTTCCGGATGGCGGATCAGCGACAAGGGACTCACCGGGGGGTCGACGTACAGCACCGGCTCGAGCAGGTTGGCCAGAGCCTTGGCACGGTGATGTGTCGCATGGGCGTACTGGGCTAGGGGCAGCGAGGACAGCACGAGCGTCGGCATCCGTCGTGGACGATCAGAGGTGTCCAATGGGTCAGCTGGCTCTGTCGAGGGCCGGCTGCGCTGCAACCGATCTCCGGCCGGCCGGGACGGCCAGGGCGATGGGCATGGCCATGAAGAACCACAGGAAGGAGGCTGTCTCGGCCAAACGGAGCATTTCGTTGGTCAGGTTGACGACGAGGGCGATCAAGATCCCGGCGCCGGCCAGGCACAAGAGACTGTGGATCTCGGGCTCGCTGACTCGTGACCGGGCCTCTCTGAACGCCAGGGTGGCACCGCGCACGAGCAACAGGACGAAGAGGATCAAGGGCAACAGGCCTAGCTCCACGGCGAGGTCGAAATAGAAGTAGTCGCGCTTGAAGATCCAAGGCGCATCGAGCATGTAGGCGGGAAGCGGGGGTGGTCGCGAGGACGCCGTTCCGGTCCCGGTCGGACTCTGGGTGAGAGCGGCCGGCTGGTCGATGGTCAGCGTGCTCTGGCTCAGGGCGGTGGTGATCCCAGGTCCTGCACCCCACGGATGGCGGTCGATGTAGGCGAAGAACTCCTTCGCCCGGACGATCCTGCTCTCCAGGTCGGGGTCAGCCGTACCCTGCTTGAACAGCGCCAGCTTGTTGACGGCGGTTGCCACCGGATTGTGTCCCACTCCCACCGCGTACCTCGGCTGGACGGGGGTGGCGATGACGGCGATCAGGAGGACTAAAAGGGTGGCTCCTGCGATCAGGAGGAAGCGCAGGGCAGACCAGCTGGACTGCCGACTTCGAAACTGCGCGACGAGGTAGGCCACGCCGCCCACGACGAGCCCCGCGAGCACGATCCTGATTCCGCACACGAGTACTCCCAGTACGCTCAGCAACGCCCCGAGCAACGAGATCCTCGGCCACACCCCGGCATGGCGGGCCGCCAGGCAGGCGATGACGAACACGGCGGCCATGAATCCATAGCTGTCCGGAGACACGAATGTTGAGAAGAGCTTGTGCTCCGAGATGATCCCGACGATGCTGGACGACCAGTACTTCGTCTCGGCGGAATCTAATCCGCCGATCAGTTGCTTCAGCATGTACGCGTTGACTACCAAGGAGCTGACCACGAGCGTCTTGAGGACCGCTCGGGCATCGACCTTCCCGCGCATGACAGCCAGGCCCGCCAGGAACATGCAGAAGGGGGCGAGATATGACCGACCGCCGGTCAATCCACCGCCGACGGCGAGGATGATCGGATTCCAAATCTGGACGAAGACCGCACCGGCGAAGAGGAGGGCGAGCACCACGTACCGGCGCCCGATCGGGAGTCGGACACGGGCAAAGACCCAGTCCCAGGCCAGGTGACCCAAGATCACAAACAAGATCGCGCCGGGAATGGCCCGGGTGGCAGAGCCAGGGATCTGGATGATCAGCCAGCCGATCAGCGGGAGCACGAACAACGCTCCGAGGACCTTCGTTCGCAGCGAAGTCAGGAGGAGTACCGGCGCCGCAAAGGCGATCGCCAAGGCCGTGGACGGCGAGCCAGCGACGACTACGCCGCTCAGGACGCCTATGACGGTACCGGCCAGGGCGGAGGCACCTCGCCTGCCGAGGCGGTTACTCATCCCGGGGCTGGGTCGTGCCGTGAATTCCGCACGCCCCGGGAGAAGGGTGCTCATGGACGATCGAGAAGCAGTGCCACCGTGATGGAGAGGACCAGCCCGATCACCAGGGCGATGGTCAGTAGGTAAATGGCACTCAACGACGCCCGATGTGCCGTCGGCGTCTGCAGGGGATGCACGCCGATCCGATCACCGGCTGGCTCGACGCCCTGGGCGGCCGTGATGGCAGCGACCAGCTCGCTGTCGAGGGCAGCTGTGACCGCCATGGCCCGTGCCGGGGTGGGTGCAGTGACGGTGATGTCGATGACCGAGGCGTAGATGGGATTGGTGGCACTAACGGACACGGTCGGCGTCGGGGGAAGGTTGGCATCGACCAGAGCCCGGTCGAGGAAGCTCGACGATGTCACCACCTGGGCATAGGTGGCCACGATGAGGTTGAGCTTCTCCTGGGTCGCAAGAGCTTCCGAGCCGGGCGCAAGAGTCACCGCTTGGGTGAACAGCAGCGATCCGCCTGACTGATATCGGGCGGGGGTCACGAAAGTGATGCCCAGTCCGAGCAAGAGCGCGACGAAAGTCGCGATGCTAATGAGCTGGCGGCGGTGCCATAGCACAGTGACGACTTCGGAGAGGGTCATTGCGGCTTTTATGGTAGTGGAAGAGGAGCGGCAAGCGATGTCAGTCGGGCATCGCGGAACGGGTACAGCTTAGGGGTTGTCCCTCCGGAGCGGACGAGCGATACGCGAGTCCGTGGAGCCGTAGCAATCGGAGCATGCTCCGGAAGTGCCACCGTGTGGCTCTCACGACGAAGCGCCTTCGGGTGAGCTCGTCGAGTTCGTGCTCCGAGCCGACGTCGGCAATGAGGTCGAATGACCATCCCGCCTGGCGCAAACTCACACACAGATCGATGTCCACGCAGTAGAGCCGGTTGCTCTCGTCGAATCCCGCAAGCTGGCGGAAGGCGGTGCCCCGCAACGCCAAGACCGCTCCGAGGAGCCAGTCGACGGTCTCGACGCCGCGAAGGTCGACGTCGCGCTTGAGGTGCCGATGCTCCAACCGGCGGTGAGGCCACAGGATCCGCAGCGGCGTCCGCCTGATGAGGCGGCCCAGTGGTTGGGAAAGCGACAGGCAGAGCATTGCGGCCTGCCGTCCTGATGGAACAGTCGCCGTCCGATCGCACTAAGCCCGGGGTTGGCGTCGAGAAGGTCGACCATCGGCTTGAGGGTGCCGGGGCCTCGGTCGTCACCGTCGTCTTGCCCGACACCCGCTTCGGTGGGGACCCGGCCGCGGTCTGGCTCTCCGCAGAATCAGGGCAATGGGTGAAGACGACTGAGACGCCGCCCCGCACCTATGTCGTGTCGGTGCCCTTCACCTCGAGGACCGAAATGGTCGTCGCGTACGCCATGGCCAATTCCCCATCCACCGACGCGCAGGGTCGGCCGATGCGCGGGCAAAGTCAGGTGGAAATGATCTCCGGCGACGGACCGCTCAGCACCCCGACGGGGGAGTGGAGGGCGTGTAGGTCTGGATCTGGAGCTCCCCGTCGAACGTCATCGGCGGCTGGAAGGGGTAGGTCGAGCCCGCTGGCGGGGGGTTGATGGCGGCGACCGGTTTCGAGAGGAAAGACCCACTACCGGTGTCGCCGCAGAAGATGCCCGTCGCCGAGGTCATCACCGCCCCTGCGTTGATGGCGTACGGCGGCGCGTTCGGGTCCCAGGTGCCCGAGAGCGTCCCGCTCATGGATGCATGAAAACCGCTCGTCCGGACCGCACTCCAATTCCCGCTGAACTGCCAGACGTTGTACTCGGAGCTGAACGACCACATCATGTTGGAGAAAGTGACCTGAGATGGGGCCATGCCCGATCCACCGTCCGTGGAGCCCGAGTAGCTGACGGTGTACGACGAGTCCGTCTTCGTCGAGCTCGCCTGCTGGGTCAGGACGTCCATGGAGACGTACCCGGGCAGCGGTGCCTTAGGCGAAGGCTCCCAGACGTACCAGGCGATGAAGCGCCAGTCTCCTAAGGCCCAACCGTAGGCGCCCGCCACGGTCAGCTGGGCCCCCTGGGTCACGACGGCGGCCTTGGTACTGTTCACGTAGGTCCCGTTGGGCTGCTGCTGGTACCAGTGAGTGAGGCCGTCCCCGCCGCCGTTGCCGTTGGTCAGGTCCGGGTTGTCGTCGGTGATCGCTAAGAGGGGGTTGGTGCCGGTGCTTTCGTGGGCCGCGGCGATGGCGGTCACCTCAGCGCTGTTGGCATCGTCGGTGATCGAACCGACGACGAATCCGGTCGTGCCGCTCCAGACCGAGGTGCCCGGAATGTCAGCACCGGTTTGGTCCACGCTGGCCTTGACGACGAAGTTTCTCTGGAAGGCGTAGTCCTGGGTGGTGGAGGGCTTGGGGTCCGGTGGTGTACTGGTCACGTCGGTCCCAGGATTCCAGATGTAGGCGGCGGTCAATTCGTACTGGGAGTAGTTCTGTTGGACGAACCAGCCGCCCACGCGTAGCTGGGCGCCGGGCGTCAACACGGCCGCAAAGTTCGACACCCGGTAGGTGCAGCCGAAGTTGTCAGGTGCAGGGCAGGGCGTGCCGTTGGCTTCGGAGAGCAGGTAGTAATTCGTGTCGGGCCGGACGTAGATGGTCATCTGTCCGCCACCCTGTTGGCACGGTGCCCCGTTGGAGTCGCCGATGAATGCCGGCGACGTGGGAGCGGGAGTGGGGCACTGGATCGTGAAGGACGTATCCGGCTGAGTGGTGCCGACGATTCCGGTCGGGATCAGGTACGGATTCGAACTAGCGGCCAAGGTGGCGCCTACCTTGGCCACCCCGCTCATGGTGGAAACGATCAGCCCTGCTGATGCAGCGCTGAGCGACATCACCGTGAACCACCGCCTTGGAGCGCGCCCCCGCTTGGTGTGGCCCGTCCGGCCGCCACCGGTGACGCGTTTGCCGATGTTCATCGTCGCCGCCCTTTTGAGTCCCCGCCCGGATCTGCACCGGGCATTGCCGCCTTGAGTTCGTTCCCGGGCGTTGCAGCCTCGAGTTCAAACAAACGTATGTTATCGCAGGGAATAACTCCTGTCATGCCCGGTACTTGCGGTCCGATTTCCGCCTCGGGTACCTACGTTCTGTTCCCCGGGAACCTTCAGGGGACAAGAAGGCATAAGGATCACGGGACGCGGCCTGCGCGGACCAGGTCGGCGGCTCGGGTCCAGCTCTCGTCGCGGAAGGCCAGTTCCAGGCCCAGGGCCAGCTTGCCCGCCAGGCGACGCCAGCTCGGCTCTCCTTCGAGGTAGCGGGCGAAGTCGTCAAGGAACCGGATATGGGCCTCGGTGGGCGGGAGGGTGCGGA
>PNAT01000116.1 GCA_003169675.1 Acidimicrobiaceae bacterium | reverse complement strand
GTACATGGTGGCCCGGATGGTGGATCGCCCGCCCGCATTGATGAGAGCCTGCAGGTCGAAGAGATTCCAGGAGTCCGCCCTCCAGGGGCGGTGGAACCACAACGCGTGATCAAGGCTGGCGTCGGTGTGGTGACCCCACGTCCCCAGGCTGAGGGGCCGAAACGCTGCTCCGGTCATGTCCGAGAGATACGACAGGACGCACGCATGCAGCCCGGGATCATCGGGCAAGGGCTCACGTGTACGGAACCAGCAACGCCGCGTGGAGAGAAACGTGCCGTCCTCCCGACGCTCGGTCGCCCCCACCTCACGGATGTCGAACGGGAAAGGCGCTTCGAACCCCTCGATCTCCCCGGGCGGAGGGATGCCGGGACCCATGGGGAGTTGGTAGTTGTCCCCTTCCTCGGCGGCATGGAACGAGCACGTCATGCGGAACACGTCCTTGCCCTCGACCTCGGTCGTCACCGCTCTCGTGGTGAACGACCGCCCATCGCGTATCCGCTCCACCACATGGGTGGAGGGAATGCCCGGGCGGCTGGGGCGGAGGAAATAGCCGTGCAGCGAGTGCACACCGAGTCCGGCCGGCACGGTCCGGGTGGCCGCATGCAGCGCCTGGGCTATCACCATTCCGCCGAAGGTCCGATCGCCCGCCCACCAGTCGGGACTGGTGGAGACGAACGTCTGTCGCCCGTCGGGCCTTGGGTCGACTTCCACGGCCGAGATGGCGTCCACCAGTTGGGACACCGTGCCCTCCATGAACTCGGTCTCGTCAATCTCCATCGCTGGGCTCCACCACCATCACCATCCGCTCCGTCATGAGAGGAGCACGTCGACCGCAAAACCCTTGGCACCCAGATCGACGCAGGCGTTGTCCTCGGCATAGCGGAGCCCTTGCACGTTGAAGAGGCGGACTTCGGGCGCTTCGACCGGGAACGGACCCCAATGCCACGTGCCTGTGTGCAGCACCAGAGGTTCCAGTGGCTCCAGGCGGAACACGTGGACAGTCGCGGCGTCGCCCGGATCTGAGAAGTCGATCGCGGCAGGCGCGACGGCGATCACTGCGGGGACATTGATCGACATGATCGACTGGGTGTGGGTGTCGTGGCGGAAGAGCATCTCGCAGAGAAGCCCCTCGGCCGTCTCAGGCACCTCGGTACGGGCGTGACCAATGATGTTGACGTGGACGTCATCCCAGGCGAACTCCAGCCTGTGCTCACCATCCCGAGGATCGGTATCCGCCACCGGCAGCCAGCCGAAAGGCGCCCAGGTCGCATCGGTCAACGGCTCGGGGTGAACCGCTCGCCGCTTCTGGGACACTGGCACCCCTTCACTCATCGACCCACGTTGCCCGTTGAGGGCTGGACGTGTCTAATCTGACACGGCGGTCAGTCTAGGGAATGAGGGAGGTCGTCAGAATGGACGTGCGAAGCATTGAGGACAAGGCGCCGGTCGTCGAGCACAACGGCACCGTTCCGGTGTGGTGGATGATTGAGTCCCGGGAATTCAAGGACATCACCGACGGGGGCTACCTGGAACTGGTCAATGAATTCGAGGTGCCCGGTGGTGGGCTGGTGGATCCCCATTCCCACCCCACCCATGAGTTCTATTACGTGATGAACGGCCGGGGCGTCATGACCATCGATGGCGAGGATCGTGATGTCGTCCAAGGCGATCTCGTTTACATTCCGCCGGACCAGGTGCACTCCCTACGCCCCATAAGTGACCACGCGCCTATTCACTGCTTCTGTTTTTCCATCGGAGTCAAGGGCGCGGGCGAGATCAACTACACCACCCACTAGGTGGCTCGCGTCCTGGTCACTCGCCACCTGACCGAGGGCGGGACCGATCCTCTCCTCCACGCGGGCCACGAAATCGTGGCATCACCCGAGGACATCGCGCTCACGGACGACGAGCTGAAAGCTCAGGCGGCGGAGTGTGACGGTATGGTCTGCCTGCTCACAGACCGGATCGACGAAGACGTGCTTCGGGCCGGCCACGCGGGTCGGCTACGGGTGGTGGCCAACACGGCCGTGGGCTACGACAACATTGATGTGGCCGCTGCCCATGCACTGGGCATTTCGGTATGCAACACGCCCGGTGTCCTCACCGCGACGACAGCCGATCTGGCGTTCCTCCTCATTCTGGCCGCCACCCGTTCCTCAAGCGGCGCCGAGACCGACCTTCGCCAGGGGCGCTGGCGCGGCTGGGGCTTCAACACCCACCTGGCCCGCGACGTGCACGGTGCCACGCTCGGCCTGGTCGGCTACGGGCGAATCGCCCAAGCTGTCGCCCACCGAGCGGCCGCGTTCGACATGGAAGTCCTCCACACGACCCGCCATGACACCGGACAACCTGGCTTCGTGCCCACCGTGGACGAACTCCTCCAGCGTTCCGACATCGTGAGCCTGCATGTTCCGCTGTCCGAGTCCACCTTCCATCTCATCGGCGCGGCGGAACTGGCCCTAATGAAATCCACCGCAGTCCTGGTCAATACCGCCCGTGGGCCGATCGTGGATGAGGACGCGCTGGTCGACGCACTGCATGCCGGCATGATCCATGGCGCCGGGCTCGATGTCTTCGAGGGTGAACCAACTCTCAACCCGCGCCTGTTGGACGCTCCTCGGGTCACCCTCCTCCCGCACATCGGGAGTGCCACCATTGATACGCGGACCCGCATGGCCCGTCTGGCCTGCCAGGGCGTCTGTGACGTTCTCGCTGGTAAGACCCCCGCGAACCTGGTGGCAAGCCCGTAGCCGACAAAGTGCAATGCCGGCACCGCCCGGACGCTCTTCTCTCGGATCCCCATGAAGTTCGAACCCGATACGATCTCTTCGTCCTTGAGCTGAGAATCCTCGGGCGTGATGAGTGAGGTTGTCGTGAACGCAGTGCGAAGAATGGCGATCTCCGCGATGGTGGGGGCGGTCACATTTTCCACCGTGAGCAGCCTGGCCTCTGTCCCATTTGGTGCCACTCCATCGGAAGCGACCGCCGTGAGCTGGCAAACCACGGAGACCAACGTGCCCCTGTCAAATGTCCGGGCCGTTTCGTGTGCCCCGACCGCGACCCCCAGAACAGCCACCTGCATCGCGGTCGGCGACGACGGGGGCAATGTGAGCACCATCATCGGGACCACCAACGGTGGATCGAGCTGGTCGACTCAGAATGCTCCCACCGGGGTGAACGCACTGTCCACTATTTCGTGCCCATCCTCCACGGTCTGCTTTGCAGCTGGGGGTTCGGGGATCATTTCAACGTTGAATGGCGGGGCAAGTTGGAGCATTGCAGATTCAAATTTCGCAACGACCTCGATCGCGTGTGCCACGACTAGCGCGTGTACGGCAGTCGGAGGCTCGAACATTGTGAAATCCACAAATGGAACCTTCTGGTCCACTCAGTCCGTCCCATCAGGAATCGGCGACCTAACCGGAGTGTCATGTCCAACGAGTACGACCTGTTTCGCCGTTGGCACCGTCAATTCGAATCCTGCGATTGTTGGCACCAGCGGAGGAAATCCTTGGGCAACCCTCGATCAACCTTCGGTGATCACCCTCTCCACACTTTCTTGCGCAAGCACTTCGACGTGCGTCGTTGTCGGCATCGCAAATGGTGGTGGTGCAACGACACTCAGGACCATGAACGGTGGCACCTCATGGACTGTTCCAACTGCAATTCCTAGCGGCGTGCAGCTGAACGCCATTTCATGTCCGGACTCCAATAACTGCATCGCCGGCGGGACAAACTTCAATGCGAATCCGTACGTCATTGGGTCCACATCGACGGGGGGGACGTGGTCGCTTCAGTCGCCACCTTCGAATTCTGTCGACATCAGCGGTATCTCGTGCGAGAGTTCCCTTGTCTGTATTGCCGTTGGCGGCAATGGCAACAAGGGCTCTGGATCGATGATCATGGGCACGGTAGATGGTGGTGTCACCAGTAACCCTTCGTCGTGGATGAATCAGCCAGTCCCCGCTGGAATCAGCAAGTTCGGCTCCATTACATGCCCGAGCACTTTTGACTGTTACGCAGCGGGGCTCGACACCATCCTTGCCACCAGGAACGATGGCTCTACCTGGAATGACCAGATGCTGCCCCCCGACTTAGATGGAGTGCTAGGTGTCTCTTGTTTCAGCACTTCAGCCTGCATAGCCGTGGGCTACGGCAATTTCGGTAACCCGGTCATCGTCAGCACGACGAATGCCGGATCTACCTGGACAAACCAGACGGTGCCCTCCAATGTAGGAACGCTTGAGGGAATCTCCTGTGTCGGCCCATCAACCTGTCAAGTAGTGAGCGCGAACAACGGCAGCGTCCCCAGCATTATCGATACGACCGATGGCGGAATCCAATGGTTCAGCGAATCCATTCCATCGGGCGTCACCAGCTTCAGTGCTATCTCCTGCGTCAACGAGTCATTCTGTACTGCAACGGGCTCCTCGCCATCCAGTCCAGCCGCCGCCGTCCTCAACACGACTGATGGTGGAACCGTGTGGACGCTGCAATCCATTCCTGGTGGAATCAACACGCTCAATGGCATCTCATGCTCAAGCACCATGAATTGCATCGCCGTCGGTTCGGGCATCATCGGGACGGTCAACGGCGGGGCAACTTGGAGCAACCTTCCAAATCCGATTGGGAGCACCGTCCTCGCCGATGTGTCGTGTGAGAGCACCACTCAGTGCATCATCGTGGGGGGCGACAACATTTCGAAGACAAATGACAGTGGCGCCACATGGACGGGCCAGGGTGTGCCTCCTGGGGTGGATGGCCTGCTCGGTGTGACGTGTCCAAGTGGCGCCACATGTCAAGCGGTTGGCTATGGATTCAACTTTGGTGGACTCATCGTGACGCTCCCTGCTCCGCCGACCGTCACGACGACCAACCTGGCCAGCGGAGCCATTGGCGAGCCCTACTCCCAGACGCTCACATCCATCGGAGGGCTGAACCCCGATTCGTGGACCCTCACCGAAGGGACGCTGCCGACCGGCCTGTCCTTGGCGGGATCAACAGGCACCATCAGTGGCATCCCCACGATTCCCGGCATCCACATGACGAACTTCACCGTGACCGACTCGAACGGGCTCTCTGGTCAAGTGACCCTCACGATCACCATCAATCCAACCGGCCCACCTGGCTATTGGGAAGTCGCCAGCGATGGAGGAATCTTCAGCTACGGCGGGGCACAATTCTACGGCTCCACTGGCAGCCTCAAATTGAACAAACCGATTGTCGGCATGGCCGCCACTCCGGATGACGCCGGCTATTGGTTGGTGGCGTCCGACGGTGGCATCTTCGCCTTCGGGGACGCCACGTTCTACGGCTCGACGGGCAACCTCAGGCTGAACAAGCCGATAGTCGGCATGGCCTCGACCCCCGATGGTGGCGGCTACTGGCTGGTAGCTACCGACGGGGGCATTTTCGCCTTCGGTGACGCGGCCTTCGATGGATCCACCTGGAGCCTCACGCTGGACAAATCGATCGTGGGCATGGCATCGACAATTGACGGACATGGCTACTGGCTGGTTGCCTCCGACGGCGGTGTGTTCGCCTTCGGTGACGCGGCCTTTTACGGGTCCACTGGTGGACTCACCTTGAGCAGGCCAATCGTCGGGATGACCGAAGATCCTGCCAACGGCGAGTACTGGATGGTGGGCTCGGGTGGTGGCATCTTCAGTTTCGGAGATTCGGGGTACTTCGGATCCATCGGATCGAAATCCCTGAACAAGCCCATTGTCGGCATGGACCGCACCGCTGATGGTCAGGGTTACTGGATGGTGGCCAGTGACGGAGGCATCTTCGGCTTTGGCGACGCCCGGTTCTATGGCTCCACCGGCGGCTTGACGCTGAACAAGCCCATTGTCGGCATGGCTGCCATTCAGACCACTTCCTGAATCCCTCCCACTCCACCACGGCTGGCATTCATTCAGGCGGTGACCGATTCTCCAGATCGATCATCAATCATCATTGAGTCCCATTTGTCTTCTACATGTCCAAGGTGCCAGTAGAGGAGTGCCACGGCCCAAGTGACCGCAAAGACGCCGACGATGGTAAATCCTGCAGCATTGATGTTGAAGGTCCGGAAGAAGTTCCAGAATGGAGAATTCAAATGAGCTTCCTGACCGATGAGTCCGAGGATCTCAATGGTCCCTATGAAGAAGGCCACAAACACCGACAGCCCAGTGATGGTGAGGTTGTAGAACACCTTTCGAATTGGATTGGCAAATGCCCAGTCGTAGGCGAAATTCATGAAGCAGCCGTCAAGGGTGTCGAACATACTCATGCCGGCAGCAAAGAGGATGGGCAACGACAGGATGGCGTAGAAGGGAAGGCCCCCCACAACTGCTGTGCCCGCTAACACGAGGAGACCCACTTCGGTCGCCGTATCGAACCCCAGTCCGAAGAGCACCCCAATCGGGTACATCTTCCATGGTGTGTCGATTCGATTGGCATACGCGCCGAGAAAACGGTTCATGAATCCCCGCATTGCGAGCTGCCGTTCGAGTTCGTCTGGGTCATAGTGCCCTGACTTCATCTCCTGGTACACCTTGGCAATGGAGATCAATACCATCAGGTTCAACAGGGCGATCAGGTACAAGAAGGTCCCCGACACCGAGCTCCCAATGACACTTGTGGCTTGATGAAGGCCGGAAGAATTTCGGCTCACTTGGGAGTCGAATTCCCGGATGCCAAAGTTCAACATGACGGCGAGCGAGAAGACGATGGTGGAGTGCCCGAGGGAGAAGAAGAAACCGACACCGAGCGGCCTCTTGCCGTCGACGACCAACTTGCGGGTCGTGTTGTCGATAGCCGCAATGTGATCAGCGTCGAAGGCGTGCCGTACCCCGAGGGTGTAGGCCAGCACCCCGGTGCCGAGGCCGAACACTTTGTTATTTGAAATGTGGAAGTGGTGCCCGACCGCCTGGGCCAGCAGTACCCAACCCGCCACATGGAGCATGACGATGGTGAGCGCCATGCCGCCGACCCTCGCCCATTCCTTTGGCGATAAGCCCATGCGGATCATGGCGAGACGCGCCCTCACGTTTGCCATCACGCCGCCCTTCCCGTCTCGGTCGCCAGGCTGCATGTTAGGGATAATGCGAATCTCTCGCAATTGAGTTTGTGACGCGATAAACGGGAGCCCGGCCAGGGCACCGGTACCATTGGGGGCGTGAGTAGGCACACCTCCACTGAAAAGGACGAAATGGGGGGCGCCACCACCATTGAAGGCGCGCTGGACCTGGTGCGGCGGCATGGGGGAAGGATCACGTCATCTCGGCGCTTCCTCCTTCGGGCACTCTTCGACTCAGAGGGCCATCGCACCGCAGAGGAATTGGCGACCGAAGTGCAGGTTCAGGCTCCCGATGTCCACCTCTCCACGATCTACCGGAACCTCGACGAGCTTGAGCGTCTCGGAGTCATCGTTCACGCCCACCTCGGGCACGGGCCCGCCACTTACCACCTGGCCAATTCGGTGCACGGGCATTTCGTGTGCGAAGAGTGCGGCAAGATGATCGAAGCCCCCGATTCGATCTTCGCCAGCCTGGCCAAGTCGGCCCAGTCACGATTCGGGTTCTCCATCAACCCCCATCACTTCGCCATGCTGGGTCGCTGTCGCGAATGCTCCTAGTCCTTGCCCCCTCCGAAGCGAATTGACCGTCGGTTCACCCCCACGGCCGATTCCCTCAAGGGAGGCCCGCTACTTCGAATCTTTTGAGCGCGCGATGGTCCGGCTCAGGATGCCCAAAGTGCCGCGCAGCGCGCCTTCCGAAATGACCGGGAAGATGTTGGCTTCCTTCCAGGCCGGGTCAATGGATGACCAGTCGTAGTATGACGTGACGAGCGTGCCTCCCTCGGCGGGCTCCAGGATGTAGCCGTAGACGTGGCCGATCTGCGGCCGGATCTTTCCGAGAATGGTCCAGGCGATCTCGCGGTCGGGCTCAAGGGTCGTGATGGTGACGGTCACGTCGTATAGGCCCATCGGGTAATCGTTCAAGGCCTCGCGATCCATGTGCACGACAAAGCTGTCACCGACGGCCGTCACGGGGTCGCCCGTGGCGTCCATCAGCATGCCGGAGCTGTCGATGTCCACGTGACCCTGGGGGTCGCTCAGCACCTTGAAAATGGTGGCCGGGTCCGCGGCAATCGTCCTCTGCACTTCCATCCGCTCAATTGTCACCACGGCATATTGCCACCAGAAGCGGCCCGTCCCGGATCGAGAGGCTTATGCCTGGTCATCACTCGTGATGAGAGAGGCATCGAGGGCGAGCAACTCTACGGTCGTCGAGCCCGAACGAAGCGCGGCGAAGAACTGGGCTTCCTTCGCTTGACGCGCCTTCCCCGCGGTCACCACCTCGTCGAGAGTGTCCCCCGCAATGATGGTCACTCCGTCGGCGTCCCCCACCACCCAGTCCCCTTGGGCGACGTGGACCCCACCGACGCGCACGGGAGCACCGACCGTCCCCCGTTGTTCCTTGGTGGCCCCGGTGAGTGCGATGGTCGAGCTGAACACCGGGAAGCCATGGGCCTCGAGCGCGGCGACATCGCGGACGCCCCCGTCGAGGACGAGTCCGGCCAGGCCGGCCGCCTCAGCCGCCGTCGTGAGCACCTCACCCCAGTAGCCCCGATCGGCCACGCGGCCGACGTCGACCACGAGGACACTGCCTCGGGGCGCCGACGTCACCGCCACATGGACGGCCAGATTGTCGCCCGGGGTGCATCCCACGGGGTAGGCCGGAGCGGCCACCGCCGCGCCCGGCCATACCGGCTTGAGTCGTCGATCGGCAGCCCGGCCGCCCGACTCACCCAAAGTGGCAGAGCCCAATTCGAGCAGTGCCGCGGCGGTCACTTGGTGCCTTTCACTCTTCACACCCTGCCTCCTCATGTGAATCCGTTCGTGCATTGGACCACCGAGCGGCACCGCAGCACCAGCCGTACACTCCTCAGCGTGGCCGGGGACATGCTGATCGTCACCCAGGTTGCCCCGTACACCGGCGGTCCGGCGGGAGTCCACGGGGTGCTGGGACAGGCCACCACGGCATTCCAAGAATTGGCTGAGCTATCCGGCCTCTCCCCCGTGGTGATCGACGACGTGCGTGACCTCTCGCCCCAACAACTCGGATCGGCCCATGTCCTCGCCCTGTTCACCATCGGGGAGACTCCGTTCACCGCGCCACAGCAGAAGGCTGTGTTCACGGCGTGGCGGTCCGGCGGGCTCGGGGTCCTCGGCGTCCATTCGGCCACCGACGCCTGCCACACCTGGCCCGAGTACGGGTCGCTCATCGGGGCCCGATTCGATGGCCACCCCTGGACCCAGGAGTTCGCCGTTGACGTGGTCGACCGTGACCATCCGGCCACGGCCCATCTGGGAGAGCAATGGCTCTGGCGCGACGAGATCTACCTCTTCCGGGCCCTGGGCCCCGACGCTCGGGTGCTGCTCCGCCTCGCCGATGACCAGGTCGACCTCTCGGTCCCAGGCGGGCGGGTCCCCGACTGCGGATTCCCCTTGGCCTGGTGCCACGGTGAGGACCAGGGCCGCACCTTCTACACCGCCCTGGGCCACTTCCCCGGCGCCTGGGAGACACCGGACTACCTGCGCCATCTGGCCGGGGGACTCGCCTGGCTGGAAACCCGCGCCTAACGTTGATCCTGGTGTCACGAAACTCACAGTCCGACCGGCTCCCCACCGTGATGGCGGCGGCGGTCTACCAGTCCCCCGGCGTCATCACCGTGGAAGAGCGACCCGTGCCCACGCCGGGACCTGACCAGCTCGTTGTTCGGATCCACTCATGCGGCATCTGTGGGTCAGATATCCATCAGCTCCGTGACGGGTGGGGATTCAAGCCCGGCGCGGTGGCCGGGCACGAGTGGTCCGGTGTCATCGCGGCCGTCGGGGCGGACGTCGCTCACTGGTCGGTGGGCGAGCTGGTCGTCGGAGGCTCATCGCCCAAATGTGGGAAGTGCCGGCGCTGCCTCGAGGGGAAGCCGTCGCAGTGCGAGAACCGTCACAGTGCCATTACCGACTATGTCGACGGCGCCTTCGCCGAGTTCATCCTCGTCCAGGCCGCGGGCGTCCTGCGACTCCCTGAAGGATTGTCGGCCCGGCATGCCGCACTGGCCGAGCCGCTGGCCGTCGCCCTTCACGGCATCACCCGATCGGGCGTCGCACCAGGAGACACCGCCATGGTGTTCGGCGCCGGTCCAATCGGTGCCTTGACCATCGCGGCGCTCAAGGCCATGGGTGTGACCGCCATCACCGTGGTCGAACCGAACGAGGGGCGCCGGAAACTGGCCCTGGACGTTGGTGCCACCGATGTCGTCGATCCATCCGAGCTCGAGACCTTCCCCGCCTGGGAACCCGAGAAGCTGTCCGGGCGCGCCGTGGACGTGGTGCTCGAGTGCTCGGGGCACAAGAAGGCAATAGACGCTGGATTCCATCAACTGCGGCGTGGCGGGATCCTGGTCATGGTCGGCGCCGGCATTGAGCACCCGACATTCGACCCCAACCGCATGATCCTCAACGAACTGACGGTGTGTGGTTCGTTCGTCTACGACCTCGGTGGTTTCGAAAAGGCGCTTGAGCTCTTGGCATCGGAGGCGTTTCCCAACGACTCGTTCATCCATCCCACCGATGTGGGTCTCGATGCCCTTGGTCAGACCCTTGAGGCGTTGGCGAAAGGTCACATCGCCGGCAAGGTGATGGTGGCGCCCGAGGCGCGTCCCTGATGGCACATCCTTTCTATCCTTCGGGCAACCCACGCTTCAACCATGTGGCCATGTCCCTCCCAGCTGATCTCCTGGGTGAGGGAAGCCGGACGGACATCTGTCGGTTCTTCGACGAGGTGCTCGGCTTCGAGGAGATGCCGACCATGACCCAGGACCGTCATCGGCTCATTCTCAGCTGCGTCCATTGGGATCAATTCATCTTTCTCATCGCCGAGGACGAACCTATGCAGTGCCCCCGCATGGACCACTTCGGCCTCGCCGTGGGCACACTCAGCGAGCTGCAGGGCATTCAGGAGCGGTCGGAGGCTTTCCGCAAGACAGACGACCGCCTTGACCTGATCGACCTGCACGTCGACGACCAGGAGATGGTCAAGATCCACTCGGTCTACGTGAAGTACATCCTTCCCATGATGTGCGAGTTCCAGTATTGGGAGTTCGCCGCCTAGGCGAATTGGGACTCATCAGGATAGAACGGCTGATCAGCGGGGTACTCTGCGCCCATGTCCAGACAGAAGTCGCTCGCCGCCCAGTTCCGTGCGCTTCACGTACCCGGCACTCCCCTCATCATGCCCAACGCGTGGGACATCGGCTCGGCCGTGCTCTTCGCCACGCTCGGGTTTGAGGCCCTGGCCACCACAAGTGGTGGCTTCGCAGCCACGAAAGGCCGTCTGGACGGCTCCATGACCCGAACCGAAGTGCTCGACCACGTGGCCGAACTCGCTGGGTCGACCGAGCTTCCCCTCTCCGCCGACCTGGAGGGTTGCTTTGCTCACGACCCTGAGGGGGTGGCCGAGACCATTTCCGAAGGCGTGGCCGCCGGGGTGGCCGGTTGCTCGGTGGAGGACTTCAGCGGCAACCGCGATGAGCCCATTTATGAGTTGGATCGCGCCGCCGACCGCATCCGGGCGGCAGCGGAGGCGGCGCACGATGAGTCAGTCTCTGTGGTGCTGACTGCTCGAGCCGAGAACTACCTGCACGGCCGCAAGGATCTGGGCGACACCATCGCCCGCTTGCAGGCCTATCAGGAGGCCGGCGCCGATGTGCTCTTCGCCCCCCTGGTGATCGACCCGGTTGAGCTCCGTCAGCTGCTGAGCTCGGTCGACCTTCCGGTCAGTGTCCTGGTGGTTCCCGGTGCACCGACCGTGGCCGAACTCGCCGCCCTGGGCGTGAGCCGGATCTCCGTCGGTGGGGCCGTGGCGGTGGCGGCCTATGGGGCCGCAGTCAACGCCGTGACCGAGCTACGGGACAACGGCACCTGTGGTTACTGGGAACTGGCCGCGGCAGCGCGACCGGTAATGCAAGCGGGCTTCACTCGCTGAGGGCGACCGTCACCTCAATCTCGACCGCACCGTTGCGGGGCAGTGCGGACACACCGACCGCGGACCGGGTATGGCGTCCGGCCTCCCCGAAGACGTCAGCCAGGACCTTGCTGGCACCGTCGACCACAGCCGGCTGCTCGTGAAAGTCGGGCGTCGATGACACGAACCCGGTCACGGTGAGGACACGTGAGATGCGGTCGAGCGAACCCAGGGCCACTTCGAGGACGGCCAGCGCGTTGAGCGCGCACACCTGGGCCGCCTGGCGTCCCTCCTCAACGCTGACGGTGTCGCCCAAGCGCCCCAGGCAGGTCAGGACACCGTCTATCCGGGGAAGCTGGCCCGAAGTGCGGGCGATGCCGTCGTGGACCACCACGGCGTCGAGCGGGTCGTGGGGTGGGTGGGGGCCGTGGAGAGTCAGGCCCAGCTCAGCCACACGGGCCCGGATCCTTCCGTGATCCATGACGCCGACTTATCGCATGAATGGGTAGACGCTGGCGAAGTTCTCGTTGATCTTCTCGGGCAGCGGATGGACGGCGCCGAGTTGCCTGGCTCCCCAGATGATCTTGGCACTGCGCTCCACCAGCGCAGTGTTGTGCATGGCCTTCTTCATGTCCGTGCCCACCGCGACCATCCCGTGGTTGGCGATCAGGGCGGCACCTCTGTCTTCCAGCGCCTTCACCGTCTGCTCACCCAACTCGTCCGATCCGCTCGGTGCATACTCGGTGCAGCGCACCTCGCCGCCCAGGTAGACGGTGAACTCGTCAATGCAGGTCGGGATGGGCTGTTGCGCCACGGCGAACATGGTGGCGTGCACGGCGTGTGAATGAATGACGGCGGCGAGGTCCTCGTAGGCGGCCAAGACGGCCAGGTGGAGCTTGATCTCTGAGGTGGGACCCCGCTCTCCTGACACCACTTCGCCAGCCGGGTTCACGATGACGATGTCCTCGAGCTCCATGATCCGGTAGTCGAGAGACGACGGGGTCACGGCCACGTTTCCATCTTCCTGGCGGGCTGAGATGTTTCCTGACGTGCCCTCGACCAGTCCCTTCTCCAGGAGCTCCTTGGCCGCGGCCAGCACTTCCTCAGCTGCGTTCTCCACGTACTTGGCCATTGGTCGGGCCCTCCTCCTCGCTCGGCGGGCAGTCCCTCACCCGTTCGTGAGGCCCGATCGTACAACCCCCGACTAAAACCTGACAGGGCTGTCAGCAATCAGGGAGGGCGAGATACTCTCTCCCGATGGGACTTCTTGACGGGCGCGTGGGTGTGGTCACCGGAGCAGGACGAGGGATCGGGCGCGACATCGCCCTGTGCCTGGCGGCCGAGGGGGCCAAGGTCGTGGTC
>PNAT01000001.1 GCA_003169675.1 Acidimicrobiaceae bacterium | reverse complement strand
GCCTTGTCGATCTTGTTGACCACCACGATCAACCTCGGGGGCTCGTCGCCCCGCTGGACCTCGCGCAATGCCCGTTCGAGCACCGTCCGGTCGCCGGGTCCGACTGCCGCGGTGGCGTCGACCAGGGCCAGGATCATGTCGACATCGGTCAGCGCGCTGGTGGCCGTTTCGTTGAGCCGTGCCCCCAAAATACTGCGTGGACGGTGGAGTCCGGGCGTGTCGACGAAGACCACCTGTGCATCGGGTTGGTGCAGCACGCCCAGTATCCGGTGACGGGTGGTATTGGGACGCGACGATGTGATGGAGACCTTGGTACCGACCATCTGATTCACCAGCGTCGACTTCCCCACGTTGGGGCGCCCGACCACGGCGACGAACCCTGAGCGCATGTTCAGTCGTCCGCGTTGTCCGTGGCCGTCAAACGGACAGTCGGCTCAATGCGCACCCGTCCGATACGTCGGCCTCGCACTTCCAGGGCGGTCAGGCGGAAGCCATCAACCTCCACCGAATCGCCCTCGTCGGGCACCCGCCCCACCAGGTCGAGCATGAGTCCGCCCACGGTGTCCCAGGCGCCCTGAGGAAGCTCGGCACCCAGCAGGTCGTCGGCATCGTCCACGGTGTAGCGCGCACTGACCACCAACGATCCGTCGGGATGCCGTTCGACGCTTGGTTCCTCCACGTCGAACTCGTCGACAATATCGCCGACCAACTCCTCCAAAAGATCCTCCAGGGTGACGAGTCCGGCCGTGCCCCCGTACTCGTCGACCACGATGGCCATGTGGAACTTTTCCTCCTGCATCTGGCGCAGCAACGCAGACACCCTTTGGGATTCAGGGACGAACACGGCCGTGCGTGCGCTGCTCGAGACCGGCAATTCCCCGTTGCCGACTCGCTCGGCCCGCACCAGGTCTTTCGTATAGGCAATACCGACAACGTCGTCGATCTGCTGCTGGTGTACCGGGATGCGGCTGTAGCCGACGGCCAACGCCGCCTCCAGCGCGGCGGTCACTGATATGTCGGCCTCTACCGTCACCATGTCGGGTCGGGGCACCATGACCTCGCGCGCCACGGTGTCCCCGAAGTCGATGATCGAATGGATGAAGGTCCGTTCGTTGTGCTCAATGACATTCTCGTCGTGAGCCACGTCGGCCATGGCTTTCAATTCGGAGTCTGTGATGTAGGACGGCCGAATGCTGTCGTCCGTCTCCTCGCGGCCTCCGATCATCAAATTGGCCAATCCAATGAGCAGCGATGACACGAAATGAATTGGTGGGAAGCGGACCAGAGTCGTCACGATCGGCGCACTGAACAGCGCGGCGCGTTCGGGATTGTGCACGGCCCAGTTCTTGGGGACCGCTTCGAAGAACACGAAGATCACGACCACTTCGAAGACGGCGCCGACCAGCACGCCAATGCCGCCGAGTAGGTGTTCGGCTACCACGCCGACCAGGGTGGCCGACACCAGCTGGCAGATGAGCACCAGGAGGAGTATGGGGTTGAGGAACTGGGCCGGCTGCGCAATCAAACGCGCCAGCTGACGCGCCCCGCGCCGCTTCTCGTCCACCATCGACTTGGCCTTGATGCGGTTCATGCGCACCAGGCTGGTTTCGGCCAGCGCCAGCAGACCCGAAGCCACCAAGAGCACGGCGATGACGATGAGAAGCACGAGGTCCTCGGTGTGGAAGCCGGCGGTGGCGATCAACTTTTTGACACCTGGGTTCGGTAGTAGCGCGCCAGCAGCTCCTGCTCGAGTGCTTCCATACGCTCGGCCTCGGCATCCTCCTTGTGGTCCATACCCAGAAGATGGAGCAGGCCATGTACGACCAACAGGGCGATCTCGTCGTCGAGTGTCACTTCATTCTCTGCCGCGTTGCGGGCAGCCACCGCGGGGCAGATCACGACATCACCGAGCAGGGTCAACGCTCCCTCTTCCGGCGAGGTACCCGGTCCGCTTCCCCCCAGGTCAGGCGAACGCCCGGTTGGCCCGGGCTCATCTTCAATGGGAAACGACAAGACGTCAGTGGGCCCGCTCTTGCCCAGGAACTGCTCATTCAGTGCCGCGATGGCGTCTTCGTCGACAAAGAGCAGTGAGACCTCCGTCTCCCCTTTCACCCCGCGTGCGCTGAGCACCTTTTGCGTCAGCTCGGCCCAGCGGGCCACCACGATCGGGTGATCCTCCTGCTCATCGGCGGCAAAGACGTCGATGCTCACTGCGTGGATCCCGCCCGCCCTTCCGCCACTTCGTAGGCGTCGACGATGTCGGCCACGATCTTGTGGCGCACGACGTCGCCCCGGGTGAGGTGCACGAACTCGAAGTTCTCGACCGAGCCGAGCACCTGCTCCAATCCGACCAAGCCCGAGCGCCCGCCGGCCACGTCGATCTGGGTCACGTCGCCGGTCACGACGCATTTGGATCCGAAGCCCAGCCGAGTGAGGAACATCTTCATCTGCTCGGGGGTGGTGTTCTGCGCCTCGTCCAAGATGATGAACGACGAGTTGAGGGTGCGTCCCCGCATGAACGCGAGCGGCGCGA
>PNAT01000126.1 GCA_003169675.1 Acidimicrobiaceae bacterium | reverse complement strand
GACCAGGTTGGTGGGTGGCCTCAGACGGGAAGTGGTATCCACCCGAGCAACACCCTGACTATCAACCTCCAGCTCCACCTCCGCCGCCACCCCCACCTCCGCCACCCCCGCCAATCACGGCAGCCCCGCAGTCGGCACCCGTGCAAGTGCCAGCCGATCAGCCGCCGCCACCGATCCCAACAGCCATACTTTCCCCAACCGAGCAAGTCCCAGTCGATGAACCAACCGCGGTGTCTCCGCTTGTCGCCACCGCCCAGCAGAGTGTTCCGGTGGCTGGCTCCGCATCGGCTTCAGTGCCCAAACCGTCTGGAAGAGTGACAGCGTTTCGCTTGATCAACCTTCTTGCTCTTGTGGGGGGTGCGGGAGGATTGTTCTTGGCTTGGGCCACTGCATTCGGCGCAAGTGTCAAAGGTTTCGATACGAATGACGGAAAGTTATTCGGCGTGGAGCACGGCAAACTCTTCGGCATCATTCTGGTGGCGATTGCCCTGCTTCTGGTGTGGCGCATCATTGCCAGCAATCGAGTGAATGGCGTGTTCTTAGGTGTGGTCTGGCTAGGGCTCTTGGCTCTTTCGGTCTACGAGATCACATTCATTTCCAGAGTGCACGTCATAAGTATCGGCATCGGGCTCTATGTTGACATTGCAGCTGCTGCAATCGGACTGCTTAGTGCAATGCTAGATACCAGTCGACAGTGGTCCAAGGCGGGTTCCGGAACGACCACGCCATTCTTCAAGCACTGGTGGTCTTGGGTTCTTTTGGCCATTGTCGCCGCTGTTCTGGCTGCTTCTGGTATTGCCGGCGCCAGGGAGAAATTGCCTTACAACGTTGGGAACACTGGAAATGTGGGCAACACTCCAACGACTGTGCCAAACGGGAACTCGGGTAACTCCGGGAGTTCGGGCAACTCCGGGACAACGGGGAATTCCGGAAATTCCGGTAGTTCCGGGACCACCGGAACAACGGGGAATACGGGCATTTCCGGAAATTCGGGATAACTCGAACGTTGAAACTCGCGAGAGGTTCAGTCCACCAGCACCTGACGAGAAACCAATTCAGGCGAGTGGGACGATGCCGGAGTCAGCGGCACACCAATAGCGGGCGTATTGATCAAGAGCGCCACGTATCAAGTTCACGAGCTTGTGAGGGCATTGGGCTTTTCGGTTTACCAAGAGATGGTATGTGTGGTCGTGTCGGTGAATTGCTGGCCGTCCACGGACCACGTCTCAGGAGGGATCCGAGCACTCGGCATCACTGTCAGCGTGCCATGGGATTGTGGAAGTGAGAAGTGGAGGGTGATTTGACGTGAAGCACCTGGAAGCAAGTCGACGGTTAATCCGACGAGCAACGTCGGACCTTCCTGCCCGTTCACGACAACGGTTTCTCCCGCTCCAACCGAAAGGTTTCGCACGTCATTTGGGAGGTTTGCCGTGACGATCCCGAGGTACTCTCCGTAGCGTAGGCCTGACCCGGGGTAGGGACCCGCAATGTAGGCCGACTGCCCCGAAGGGGTGTTATTTCTGAGGGAGACAGACATGGTTGCTGACGTACGTTCCCCATGGGTCACAAGGTGAAGAGTGGAATTCATAGTGATGTATTGATCAAGCTTGTTCCCACCGCGGTTGATGAGGTCGGACACCAAAGTCGTGCTGGTCAACTGTCCCGATACGCCAGTGGAGCGCCAGACGGCTTCGGTGGCTGGGTTGGCTGACCACAACATGATGTGTCGTCCCGATGTCTCCGCAGAGAGTGCGTTGACCATGGCATGCAATTCCAGAGGACGGGTTTCCAGAGCATGCATCATCGCCGTGGCGAGCGTTCCCAACTGATCGACACGCACTGCCTGGGTAGCAACATCACCATACCCCTCCCCGTTGTATTGATCGTGAAGAAGAAGCTGATCGACGTTTGCCGCCGACGCAACGAGGCCCGTGGCCGTGGTCACGGGGCCAGTGACGGTCAGCAGATCCCTGAGACCCTCCACATCCAACTGCATCACCCCATCGACTTGTTGGCCGGTCCTGAATTTCCACATCTGGGCAGCCAACGCACCATTGACGTCGAATTGAGGAGTAAGTCCCAAGTTCCGCCAGTCCACTGCGGGAAGAAGCCAGCCCCACCGTGCTTGCAGGTCACCTCCCACGTGAACTCCACCGATTGGAACAGTCAACGACGTCGTCGGTACCACTCCCGACAGGTGGAGTTCACCATCTCCTGTCGTCACAATCCCTGCCTCGAGGAATGACCCAGAGCCCGATCGCATTTCAGCGTTGTTACCGGTCAACAGCAAGTAAGTCTGTGGGCCTTGCAAAATGGAGGCCGCAGCTGAAGCGGCGGCGCTCGTCCGGGCCAGTGTGGTCTGCACCTGATTGAGTTCCTTTGAGAACTTGGCCCGCTCTGATGCCAGTGTGCCAATGAGGGCTTGAGACGGTCCCAGATCGACATGGCTCAGGGCAGCATGGGTTGACGACGCTAGCTGGACCAGGCGATGCAGCTCCCTAAGGCGATCCGGGCCCGCGGTGTGCGGAAGTTTGAGCAGTTCCCGGGCCTGGCCAACGGTCGACACACCCGTTCGAGAGACCTGTCCGGCGGCCGATGCAAGCGCCTGCACTGACCGAAGCTGACGTCCCAAGACTGGGAGCACATCAATCGGCCAGAGGACCGGTGAGGCAAGGAGGCTGTGCGCTGATGCGAAGTTGCTTGCGGCGGACCGCAATGGCACCAACGGTGCACCGGAAAGCAGGCCATTCGCCGAAAGGGTGTCGCGAGCTGCTTGGACCTGTTCTGTGCCTTGACGCACCTGTCGCACCGCCATCAAGAGGTCAACAGCGACGGCCACCACCCAGACCAGGATCAGCGATGCCACGGCACCAACGACAAGGCGATGCCTTCGAGAGGAGTTCTTCGCCCGATGATCGGCACCAGGTGGGTCGCTCTGGTCACTCCGGGCGCTATCTCTGGCACTTCTCACCCAGGCGAGCGTACTCTCGGCCAACGGGCTAATTCTTCATGTCTGAGCGAGACCTATTTCTCCTCACTGTCATTCCCGTGAATCGATTGACAGAGAAGGTATCCCAGTTCAAGTGGACGAGACTCAGTTGGAGCACGCCGATGCCGTGCATGACAATCGATGATTCAGGATCTAAATTCGATTCGGGTCGAGATGTACTCCGGTGCGCCAGCTCGTGATCTGGGACTCCCGTCCAGAGCGGGACCAAAGGGACCCTTGGGCCGAGAGACAACGCGCCTTCTCTCAAGTGTGGCCAGTTCCGACCCCTGGCTGAGTGGATGGATCGCGGGCGGGGTCTCGCACCAGGGAAATCCCTGGTCATCGGCAACGTAAGTGCCAGATCAGGTTGCGCCAGGGTTGCGAACAGGTTGGGTCAGTGCCATATAGGCCTTTTGTCCCTTGAAGCACGCCGGATTAATAATCATTGTCGTCATTGCAACTAATCGAAAAGGCAAACCTCCCGAGAGGGGGGGACGCAAAGCTACGGAACTCTCCGAGTCAGCCGGGCCGCCGAAATGGCAATCTGTGCATAGCTATTTCCCAGCGCCCAGCCGTTTCGGTGTCATTGGGGGAAAAGTGCGCAAGATCCATTCTAAGGATCCACACGTGATGACCACGCCGGACGTCGAAGGCCTTCTCGAGGTCACCGATGAGAGCCTGGCGCGGTTCTTTGACGTGGTGTTACCGCATATGAACGAATTGCAGCGACGGGTCGTCGCTGGTGCAACGGCACAGATGCTGGGGCGCGGTGGCAAGTCTGCGGTGGCGCATGCGTCGGGGATGAGCCGTAACACGGTCATCAAGGCCGAGGGAGAAGTAGCCGCCGGCATTAAGCCGTCCCTCAGGTTGCGTGCACCCGGCGGAGGTGACAAGTCATTGCTCGACACCCAGCCGGGAATTCTCGATGCCCTTGACAAGTTGATCAGCCCGGATCTTCAGGGCTCTTCGACATCGAAGCTTCGCTGGACGTCCAAGTCTTCGACGACTTTGGCAGACCAGCTCGCAAGTATGGGTTTCGAAGTGTCCTCGCGTTCGGTTCTTCGACTGTTGCACAAGCTTGGGTATTCCCTCCAGAGCCATGGCAAGACTGCCGAAGGTTGCCAACGCCTCGACCGGGAAGCTCAGTTTCGATACCTCAGCGACCTTTCGAATGCATTCATCGACGACAACCAACCGGTAATTCGCGTGGATACCAAACAAAAGGATCTTGCTGGGTCTTTTGGCAACGGCGGCGTCAATTGGGTGTCACGATGTGAGACCGAGGGCGTCAACGGAAATGGCTCCGCCTATCCAAACTTAGGGGAGTACAGCAAGGCAATTCCAGACGGATTGGACGCCGTCTTCAATTCTGAAGGCTGGGCCAGTGCCGGTGACACGACCGACGCGGAAGCTGTCACGGTTGAGTCAATCCGTCGATGGTGGAACCAGATCGGTCAGGTCCGATACCCGGACGCCCACGCGATCTTGATAGCGGCGGACGCCGGCAACTCAAGCAGCTGCCGGAATCGAGCCTGGAAGGAGACTCTTTCCGACTTCGCCACTGAAACCGGCATGGCCATCACCGTGTGTCATTATCCAAATTTCACGTCGAGGTGGGACGCAGTTGAGCATCGCATGGTCAGCTTCGTGACTGTCGATTTGCCAGGCTTTCCCCACACGACGATGCGCACAATCATCGATCTCATCTCAGAAACCGCGGTCACCACTGGGCTGAGCGTCCAGGCTGATTATTACCCCAGCTGGTACCCCAAGGACTTCAAGCCCAATGAGGGGAACTCCACCGCTGGGCCTTTCAATGACCATCCTTTTCATGGTGAATGGAACTATTCCATCAATGCTCAATCTGTTCTGTCGTGATTACCAATGAAGTCATTACAGTGAGGAGAAGAGTACGACGTTCCTCGGGAGATCACAATGGCATCGAATCTTGGATCTTGGAAACCGATTTGCTAAGACGCCCGCCAAATGAATGTCGTGCTCAACACAAGATTGGTCTGGGCCTTTCGTTATCCCAAATAGTGGTCGTCAATCCGGACATGATTGGAAGGCTGAACAGGGGCGATGTCACTCCCTGCCGAGGGCTGCTCTCACGGCACCGGGTCCTCGGGGAGAACGCCTCCCTTCGGCCGCTGCGACCTGCCGAGCAAGCCGAGTGACAAAAGAGTGACTAGCGGTACCTTTACCGTGAGCATCGAAGTGATCAGCTTGGCAAGCCAAGTTGGCGATATGAAGAATGCGTGAAGACCAGGTTTGGCATGGGCAAAAGATCCTGGTCACAGTGTAAAGTGATACCAGCAAATGGCTCCAAAGGGTGGGCAAAATGCCCATCACTGGATAAGGATTGAAAGAGGATGATCATGCGAGAGCAACTCGGACACAAAGCAAAGGGTTTGGCCTGTGCCGTTGGAATCGGCGCCCTGTTGGCTATCCCGGCCGTGAGCATGCTGCCGAGTGCGGCCGGAGCAGACGACACCTGCTACATGGGTTGTAGCAGTCCGAACTCGGGCGTGACCACAGCTTCCAACGGCCAAGGATTCCCGACAACTCCGACATCCTCGCCTTCCAGCTTGGCTTTCACCGGAGCAGATCTCAGTGAGATGGCTTTGATTGGTGTCGGCGCAGTGGGTGCGGGCACGGTGCTGGTCCGTCGCAGCAGGCGTCGCACCGCTTAGTAGGCCGACTCACGGGCTCCGGCACGCCCGAATATCAGATAACGACGTCATCAGTCCGGCAACACGACACCAGGGAGGAGAAGTTGGCAATGTCATCCGTCACCATCGGCCGCGACTACCGGTCATGGCTCCCCAGCGGAGCGCCAGACCACACTAGGACCGCGCCCCGGGAAGGCACCGCGCGCTCGCGCCGAACGGTCTCGTACGGCAAAGTGGTGGCTGCTGGTGACGTGGTCGCGCTGGCGATCGTGCTGGCAGCCTTCGTTCCCAATGTCCTCCAATGGTGGGTGCCGGCATTCGTGATGGGTGTCCTGGGCGTGGCCGGATTGCGTGGCCAGTATCGGACCCGAATCACCATGAGTGTGGCCCGCGATGCCAAGCCCATTGTCACATCTGTCGCCGTCTCGCTGGTGGTGCTTGCGACTCTAGAAGGGCTAGGCGGGTACACCGGGACGTTCTTGAAGATAGGCAGCGCGGCCGGCATTGCCGTGGTCGCCGTACTCGTCGCCCGAGCTCTCGGCTATGCCACCATTCGTCAGGGACGGAAGCGCGGAGCGTTCGGAGAGCGCACGCTGATTGTCGGGGCGGGCCAGGTGGCAGTGCGCTTCGCCGAGACATTGGACGAGCATCCCGAGTACGGGCTTCGTCCGGTCGGGTTCCTCGACGACTGCGAGGGTGAGGAGCTTCCGCACCCGTGGCTCGGCCGTATTGAACACCTCGACAAGATCCTGCGCGACGAGAAAATCGACCGCCTGGTGATTGCCTTCGGGATTGGCCGTGACTACGACCTGGTGGATGTGCTCAGGGCGAGCGATAACGCGGATGTCGATATTCATGTCCTTCCTCGCTTCTTTGAGCTGGGATTTGCCGACCAGGGCAAGAATGTCGACGTTGTCTGGGGGTACCCCCTGCTGCACCTCCCGCGAGCCGCCTTGCGCATGGCTCCTCGTATGACCAAGCGGATCTTCGACGTGGTCGTGGCTGGGCTCTTGCTGGTGGTGTGCTCCCCGATTTACGGCGCTCTCGCGTTGGCCGTGAAGCTCACGAGCCCGGGGCCCGTCTACTTCCGCCAGTCTCGGGTCGGAAAGCGAGGCGAGGCTGTCGACGTCTTGAAGTTCCGTTCAATGCGGGTCAACGGCGATTCGGACACCCAGTGGAACGTAGATTCAGATGCGCGGGTCACAGCAATCGGAGTCTTCATACGCAAGACCTCTCTAGACGAACTGCCCCAGTTGTGGAACGTCCTGCGCGGCGATATGTCCTTGGTTGGTCCCCGACCCGAGCGTCCGTTCTTCGTGGGACAGTTCGAGCTGGAGGTACCCCACTACCAGGACCGACTCCGGGTTCCCGCTGGCCTGACCGGGCTGGCCCAAGTCAACGGGCTGCGGGGAGACACGTCAATTGACGAGCGGGCATGGTTCGACAACCACTACATCGACAACTGGTCGATGGGTGGCGATCTGGTCATCCTGGCCCGTACCGCAGGCGCAGTCGTGAGGCAGATCCGGAACTAAGAATCGACCGGACGAGGGGGAGCTCTTCACCTCTGAACATGCCGGCCTGAGAGACGCTGGCGGGGGCAGGCCCATGGCAGGAATGCCTTGAAGGTTCGGATGGATGTTGATGCGTTCCTGTCGGAGGAATCCGTCATCTGAAGCCCGGTAGGATCCGTCGGCACATGGGCGAGGAACTCGAGAGTGAGGGCGGCCGCACGAAGTGGCGTCTGGCCGTGGGCGGTGAACTGATCCTCGGTGGCGTGCTCGGCACAATCTTCTTGGGATCGCACAGCTTGTGGCTGGACGAATCCGTAAGCTCCAGTCTGGCGACTGCGCCGTGGCACCGGTTCACCGAGGTGGTGGCACATCGCGAACCCAACATGGCCCTCTACTACCTCTTTCTTCGGGGTTGGGTCTTCTTCGGTCATGGAGAAGCTGCGTTGCGGAGTCTTTCGGTAATTGCCGCAGTCGGTGCACTTGCGGTCGTGATAATGGTCACTCGCGACCTGTTTGGCCAAAAGGCTGCCCTTATCTGCGGCTTGCTGCTGGCAGTTGATCCGCTGTTCGTGGAGTTCGCCCAGGACGTCCGGGGTTATTCCCTCTGCCTCGTGTTGGTGAGTGCTTCCTCCTTTCTCTTCATCCGGGGGATCCAAAAACCACTTTCGCAACCTTGGGTCACTTGGACCGGTTACACGTTGGTCACTGTTCTGGCGGCGTACACCAATTTCTGGGCGGCCTTGGTTCCGCTGAGCCATGCCGTGTCGCTGGCATTCCTTCCCAACCGGAGTATCCCCTGGCGAAAACTAGCTCCAACTTGGGGCGCGGTGCTCGTTCTTCTGGTTCCCCTTGCCCTCCTCATCAGGGCTACCGACAGTTCAGGAGTCGACTGGGCCGCTGGTTCGTCAGCGGGTCACATCCTGACAAGGATCAGGGATGCTGTACCCCATGTGTTGCTCGACTTGGGCGCAGTGGTCCTCATGGTCGGTCTGTTCGTCGTGGTGCTCTTGGTACGTCGACACCAAACCCTCCTGGCGGCATTTGAGCGCAATTGGGCTTGGCTCTTCGCTCTCTGTTGGTTGGGAGTACCTCTGGCGGCGGTCATCCTGCTTTCTGTTGTCTACAAGCCGTTGCTCGTCATTCGATATCTCATGGTATGTGTTCCACCCGCCGCCATACTTGTAGGAGCAATTGTGGCCCGTGCGACCGACTCGTCTTTACCTGTGGGCCGTCTCAAACGGCTGGCCGCGACAATCGGCGGCGTAATGATTCTCGGGGCTTCATCAATTGCGACGGTGATGTGGTACAACTCGGCCGGATCGCAGGATTGGCGGAGCACTGTCGCCTATGTTGGAAATGCCTCGCGGCCGGGAGATGGCGTCTTGTTTGTGGCGCCCTACGTTCGCATTCCTTTCGAATGGTATGTAGGGCAGGAACCTCCTTGGTCTGCGAAGGTTCATCCGGTCTACCCGTCGCTCACTTGGGGCGTCGATCCGCTGCGCTTCGATTTGTACGTATCTGTGAGCGAGAGAGCCGTGGCACAGGCTGCTCTCAGGTACCAGCGGGTGTGGCTCGTGTTGTGCGATCAGAAATACACTCCCCAGCAATTGCACGCGGTGACAGCGGGCCTTCACCGCGACGGCTTTGGAGTGACGCACACGAAGTCCTTCAAGGGAGTGGAAGTGGTCGAGGAAGTCCGCTCGGGGGTCCAGTAGAGAATGCCTTCGGGGAAGTAGCCTCGGACATGCCCGATGTTGTCCCCGCGCCGGCCGGGTCAGGAAAGGAACACCGCCTGAAGGTTCTCCTGGTGGACGCCTCGGACCGTGGTGGCATTGCCACGTATACCGCGGAACTCAAGCGAGAGCTGCGTGAAGAAGGGGTCGACGTCGTGCTGGCGGCACCGGAGGGAGTCGGTGACGAAGGCGCTGTGCTCGCCGGCGGTCGATGGGGTCCGGATATCGACCGATTGGGGCGCTTCGCGTTGTACCGCTTGCGCTTGGCCGACCTAGGCCCGGCGGCGTTGACGCTTCTGCGTGCCGTCGCCCGAACTCGTCCCGATGTGGTTCACGTGCAGACCGACGTGGTGCCCGGAATCGATCACCTAGTACTTCGACTGATTGCCCGCCGATATCCGCTGGTCATCACCGCGCACGACCCGATCCCACATGAGTCCGGAGTGAGAGAGCTCGCCCATCAAGCGAAACGGTGGCGGGTCGCCGATGCGGTCATCATTCACGGCCATGAGCCTCTCCAGTTGGTCGAGTCCAGTGCCGGAGGGACTCCGGTCCATGTGGTTCCGGTTGATCTTCGCCTCGGGAGGGCTTCCATCAGCCGCAGTGAGGCTCGCGGCCGATTGGGGTTGGCAGACCAACCGACGGCTCTCCTTTTGGGACTTCTCCGACCATACAAAGGGATCGGACTGATTGCCGAGGCTTGGCCAAAGGTGGCGGCGGCTCTCCCAGATGCGCGCCTTCTCCTTGTCGGTGACCCGTATGAATGCCCCGCACTTGACGAGCTCGAGCGGACACCCGGAGTCGAGGTCCGGCGAGGCTTCGTTCCCGAAGAGCAGGTCGACTGGTGGGCGGCTGCCGCCGACGTCCTCGTCCTTCCCTACCGCCACGGCGCCCATTCCGGGGTGCTGCACCGCGGGTTGGCCGTCGGGACTCCCGTGCTGGCGTCCCCTTCATTGTCCGAAGAAGTTCTCCGATCAAGTGCAGGTCGAGTTGTGCCCTTGGATGCGGCACTGTGGTCCGAGACCTTGACCGAGGTGCTTGGCGGACATCCACTGCCTCGCCCGCCGAAACTTGCGGGTCGCCTGACGGTATCCGGGACGATGGCGGTATATCAGCAGGTTCTCGCAAATCGATCCAGGTCCGCCCGCGATTCCCACGCGGACGAAGGGAGCATGTTCGGTGCGGTTGCCGGTCCCCTTCCTGACACGTTTGGCGATCCTCGACCGACTGGATCATGACCAGATGGTCCGTTGTTCGGTGGGGTAGCTTTGTAAATTCGTGTGCAACGAATTGAAGGAACTCCGTTCGGGAATTGGTTGGAAGAGGAACACGTAGGGGTGTCGCGTCAATCCAGGCTGCTTGTGGGCAGTCTCGCTGCTGTGGCGTGCTCGAGCCATGTCTTGTATCCCGCGTGGTTGGCGTGGGCATCCCATCGGTCAAAATTGAAACCGGTCGTCCCACCTGACCCTCCTTCGTGGCCACCGATAACCGTCCTTGTTCCCGCATACCGCGAGGCTGGAGTCATCGGCGCCAAGGTGGAGGACGTGCAGGCCAATGGTTATCCCGGGCCGCTTGAAGTGTTGGTGGTGGCGGACGGAGACCCGGACACGGCAGCTGCTGCCGAGCGAGCCGGCGCCCGGGTTCTCTCCGGCCCCGATCGTCTGGGCAAGTCCCAAGCGTTGAACCAGGGGTTCTCGGAGTCCCACACACCCATCGTGGTGATCACCGACGCCAACAATCGGTTGGCGCCCGGTGGGCTGAGCGCTCTCGTCCGCCACTTTGACGACCTATCAATCGGCGCGGTGACCGGCGAGAAGACGGAGGAGGATGGCGGAGGAGAGAGCATGTACTGGCGGTTCGAGTCCTGGCTCAAGCAGCGCGAGTCGGCACTCGGGACGACGATCGCGCTGGTGGGGGAGTTCACCGCGTTCCGGGCCGAGGCTTGGCAGCCCATTCCCCGCGATGTAGCCATTGACGATGTCTGGGCAGCACTCGATCTGGCCGAGCGGGGATGGCGCATCGCCTACGAGCCCGGGGCCCGGGCGATTGATCCGCCGGCATCGTCGCTGGCCGACCAATGGGAACGTCGGACCCGAAGTGTGGCCAACGCTCTCCACGTGTTCGTTTGCCGGCGGCACCAGCTAGGTCCGTCGGGGGGGCTGGTGGCCGTGGAGATTTGGGGACACCGGCTCGGGCGGTATACGTTGGGCCCACTCGCTCACGTTCTGCTTTTGGGCGTGGCCGTCAGGCGCCTCCGATCCAGCCGTATGGCCCGACTCTTCCTTGTTGGGCATGCCGTTGGAATATGGGGGCTGTGGCGCCCGCCCCCCGCCGGACGCTGGTGGCGTGCGCCGATTGTGATGGCCAGCCAGATCCTCTTTCTCCAAGGGGTGGCACTTGGGGGACTGCTTCGGTACTTCCGGGGAGGTCGGGAGACCGCATGGATCACGGTGGAGCGTTGAGCACGAGTAGGACTCCATTGCTCGAAGACCGCATCCGAGTCCTTGTGGTCATTTCGTCGCGACAGGTCTGGGGGCTCGAGCGGAGCGTGTTGGAAGTGGCGCCGCTATTGCGTGGTCTCCAGGTCGATTTCAGCCTTGGATCACCGCCGGGTGGCGAGCTGGAGATGGCGTGGCTCGAGCTCGGCTTGCCCCGCGTCCCGTTGGAGCTGCCGCTCCACGCCGGCATACGGTCGGACGGTGAAGTTGGCGGTCGCCCGAGTCCGAGCGCGCTGGCGACCGAGCTACTGGCCACGGCGCGAACGGTCCGCATGGTGGCCCGGGCCGCCCGGCCGTTTGACATCGTGCAGTCTGAAAGTCTGTGGGGGCATGTGGATTGCGCGCTGGCGGGCCTCGTGGCTAAGCGACCGGTAGTAGTTGAGTTGCACGACCTGGTCGCTCCGGGCATGGGGCGGCGGCTCCTTTCCGCTTCGGCCCGGCTGTCCACGGCGACAGTGGCGGTGAGCACGGCGGTGGCTGACGTGGTTGGCGGCGGGAGTAATGCCGGTGTCCGGGTCGTGCCCCAGGCTGTAGATCTCCAGCGGTTTTCGCCCGGTCCGGCTGACCCGTCAGTGCGCCGAATGCTCACCGACGATCCGGGCGGGTTGCTGGTGGGAATTGTGGGCAGGATCGACCCCATGAAGGGGGTGGACGTGTTGGTCCGAGCCATGGCGCTCCTGGGTGGCACTGCCGCAACCGCCCGACTGGTGGTGGTGGGGTCGCCGGGACTGGACGCAGGAGAATATGAGCGGCAGGTCAGGGGAGAGGCAGTTCGGTTGCTGGGACAGCGGGCCCGTTTCGTCGGTCCGAGGGCTGACGTGCCGGAGGTGCTGCGATGCCTCGACGTGCTGGTCAACGCCTCAGCGGCTGAGCCTTTTGGACTTTCAGTCCTGGAGGCGCAGGCCAGTGGCGTGCCCGTGGTGGCGCCATCTTCGGGGGGGATCCCAGAGTTCGTCAAGAACGGCGACAACGGTCTCCTCATCACGCCGGGCGACCCACAGGCACTGGCCCGAGCTCTGGAGCACCTCCTGGGCGATGTCGCCTTGCGAGAGCGACTGGGTCGGCGAGGCCGAGAGACGACGGTGGCCGAACACGGTCTGGAAAAACGGGCCGCAACGCTGGCCGAGATCTATCGGGCCGTCGCCCGGCGAAGGCCTGCCCCCTGGGGACGGCGGCGGTGACAAGGTCTCGGCCCATGCGTGAGGCATCGTCGCGAAGGCCGGGCGAGGTCCACTGATGGTAAATGAGGATCGCGGGTTACTATCCGAGGGATGGGCCGGGATAAATCAAGGATGACGCGCCGGGGTTCACGAGCGAGCGTGCCCGGGCATGTGGCGGCAGCTGAGGATGGTGCCGTGGGCTCATTGACTCCCGTATCAGCCGATGTCCGGTACCAATCGGAACAGGCATTCCACGACCAGGCCTTTGAGGAAGGGACGCGTTCGAAGGTCAGCAGGTCTTACGATGTGCTTCAGGAGTGCACAAATGTGTATGCGGGAAAACTCATGGCCCTCGCCGGGCCCGGAATCGATGTCCTTGAATATGGTTGCGGGGTCGGGACCGACGCGTTCGCTCTCGCCAAAACGGGCTCCGTGGTCTCTGCGATCGACATCTCGGAAGAGGGTATTCGGCAGACCCGTGAACGCGCGGCCGCGGAGGGCCTGAACATCTCTTGTCACCAGATGAATGCTGAAGACCTGAGCTTCGACGCGTCAGTTTTTGATGTGGTGTGTGGGCGCGGTATCCTTCATCACCTGGAACTGGAGCATGCGTTCGACCAACTTCGAAGGGTCATGAGGCCGGACGGTGTCGGGCTGTTCATGGAGCCGCTCGGTCATAACCCGTTGATCAATGAGTTCCGTCGTCGGACGCCATCGTTGCGGACTCCTGACGAACATCCGATCCTACTCCGCGATTTCGAGCTGGCCAAGGCGTATTTCGGGCAGGTCGACGTGGAATTCTACGGTCTTTTCACTCTTCTCGCCTTGCTAGTACCCGAATCGAAGTTGAGGGACCAGCTTGTCGCCCGTCTGTCCTCGATGGACGCTGCCGTGCTTCCAAGGATCGGTAAGACGGCCAGGTTCGCGTGGTACGCCATCATGAGAATGTCAGCACCCCGACCGACCGCATAGCCGCCCCGGTCCGGGAGCCGGAGGTGTGGCAGATCGAAACTAAGAGCAGTTCAAACCTGACAGCGAGCCGCGACGTGAGGACAGAGGGGACGAGGCGGAGACAGGGAGAGCGGCTATTGAACCTTTCCACGAAAGTGCGCCGAAGCCGCCCACAAACGAGCTGTTTCGGCTTTGCAGGTGTGGAAGAGACGCATTCGGGGTGCAGTGGCCGACCGTAGTTAGGCGGTAACCTGGCAAATGCCTGGTGTTCCTCCAATTCCGGCTCGATCCGGAAGGCAGCCCGCTTTAAAGGAACTCCTCGTTCATGTGACAGCCCGAGGTGGCGTCGCCGTCGCCTCGGTGCAGCTTTGGTGCACCCTGCGTGAGGAGGGCGCTGAGGTGCTCCTGGCCGGTCTCCGGTGGAGACGGGGCGGTACCGATCCGCGAGAGCGATCATGTCGGCGAGGAAATAGGCCGGTCCCTTGCGGACGGTAATGGTGACAAAGTTCTTGCCGCTGCCCGACGACTCGGGTGGCCGGCAGCGGTCCTTGGCCATCGCCAGCCGGTTAGCAGGACTCGGCGACCTGCTCCTCTGCGCCTACGACGACGGCAGCGCCGATCTGAATGGTCTCCGTGATCTGGGAATCGATGTCCGGAGCGTGCCATGGCGGCCCTCACCGGGCCGGGTGGCGCAGGGCTTGGCGGTGACCCGCAGCCTCTCGGCTGGCCGCTTCTGGAGCAGGGAACTTGTCCACCAAGTCCAACGGGCGGTCCAAGAAGTACAGGCTGACCTTCTCCAGGTGGAGTACCTGCAGATGGTTCCGCTGGCCGGCGACCTGCCGGCACGCCGTCGTGTGCTGGACCTTCACAATGTGGAGTCCGAGCTCGTCGCCAGCTACGGCCGGGCCCGTCGTGGTGTTGCCGCTCTTCCATACCGGATTGAGGCGGCCTCTCTGCGGGCGATGGAACGTCGGGTTGTCAGGACCTTCGACACCGTGGTGGTCGTGAGCGACCGGGAACGCACCCGCCTACCATCCGGTTTTGGCAAGACCCTCGTGTGCCCGAACGGACAGAATCCGCCGATCCTCCTCCCGGCGGCCCCATCGCCAGTGGTGGCCTTCGTGGCCACGTTGGGTTGGGCCCCCAACGTGGACGCCGCTCTCTGGTTGGGCCGGGAGATCTGGCCCGAAGTGGTGCGGCTGGTGCCTCAGGCACGGCTGCTATTGGTGGGTCGGGACCCCACCACGGAGGTCCGTGCTCTGGCCGGTCCGGGGGTGGAAGTAACAGGCAAGGTGCCCGACGTGGCACCCTATCTGGCCAGGGCCCAGGTGCTCGTGGCACCTCTCCTGGCCGGGGGTGGCACCCGGCTTAAGATCATGGAGGCTCTTGGTGCCGGTCGGCCCGTGGTCGCTACTACCATTGGCTGTGATGGCCTCGAGGACCTGGTCGGGCGGGGCGTGGTGGTCGCCGACGACACCGATTCGATGGTGCAGGAGATCACCCGGTTGCTGACAGATGCGCCCACTGCGGCCCGTCTCGGGAAGTTGGGACACCAGGCTGTCCGCGATGAACACACGTGGGATGCCGCTCTGGCTCCGCTCCTTGTCGCGGTGGCGCAGTGACGAAGTTGCTGATTTTGGTCGCCGCCATTTTGATCGCTCTGCCGTTCATCCGGGGGTTCGCCCGATGGGAGCTCCAAGGCAAAATCATTCGGGCTACCGTGCTCCTGCTCGTGCTCGAGTTGGTGGAGGCGGCACTGTACGAAGACCAGAGCCTAATACCACGCGGCCTGTTCCACCCCGGAAGCGGTTCGACCCAGTTGCGGCTGCCTGAGGTCTTCATTGCGCTGGCCCTGCTCGGTCGCCTGGTGGCCAAGAAGATGCCGGAGCGGGTCGGCTACCCTGCGATGCTCTGGGCGGCCTTCGGGATATGGATGGCGGTGGAGGTGGCGGAAGGCTACCTGCGGGACAACAACCATTCCCAGATTACATACGAAGCGAAGGCCATCATCTACGTCGTCGGGGGATTTGCTCTGGCCTCAGCTGTTCCGGCGCGCCAATACCTCGATGCCAGGATTTTCGAACGGCTGGTCCGGTGGTTCGCTCCGATTGCGTTGATTCTCGACGTGATGAGCGCCGGGCACAGTGCATTCGGCATCAGGGCGCCGCTCCTTCCAGTCCCTGCCTTCGGTGGGGTGGGGGCCGACGTCGCCACCATGTTCGGGGCGGTGGGTCTGATTGCCCTCACGGTGGAATTGGGGAAGGAACAACGCAGCTTGTGGACGGTGGCCTGCACGATCCCCCTCTTCCTCAGTAGCGTTATGTCCAGCCAGCGTGCCGCCCTTGTCGGACTCGCAGCCTCCCTGGCTCTTTTGATCTTGGCTTCCATGGGAAACAACGCCCGGCGTCGTCTTCGGGTCAATGTGAGCGAAATTGTGTTGACCGCTCTGGCCGTGTTCGCGCTTTTCCTGGTGGTGGTCCTCGTCCCGGCCACCCTCAATCAACAAGCTCCAAGGATCCCGTTCTCTTCGACTATCAACACGGAATTCTCGAGCACCGGGAAAGTACAATCCGCTCAGGACCGGATCAATGAATTGCAGGCGGCCCGGCGGATGATCCCCAGAGAACTGATCTTTGGGTGGGGTCTCGGTCTCGAGTACTCCTATTGGTCTCCCGGACCCAATGTGGAAGTGACGAGCGCCCTTACCGAGGATATCTATCTGGATCTTTGGCTCCGCACCGGACTTGTCGGAGCGGGCCTCTTCGTCTTGGCAATACTGGTGTCCCTGGGCGACGGACTGCAGGTGTGGCGCCACCACCAGGATCGGATGGTCTCTGTGCTCGCCCTGGCGCTGGTGGCTGCGGTGTTCGGTATTCTCGTCAAAGGTGGATTCGAGTCCATCCTCGAAAAGTATCGATTGGCCACCATGCTAGGACTGCTGCTGGGTATGCTGCGGAGCACCGTCACCTCGGCGGGGGGTAATTGGTCGTCTTCACCTGCTCTCGTGGCTGAGTGGAACGTAATCGAGAAGGTCTGACGAATGGACTTCCGACAGGTAGGGCGAGCCGTCCGGACCAACCTGGTTATCTTTCTTGCTGTTCTTGTCCTTGTCGTCGGCCTGGGAGGAGCATCCGCGTACCTCCCCGCGAATAAGTACAAGGCCACCGCCCTCCTGCTCGTCGTGATCAATCCCAGCGTGGATCCATCGAGTGCGGTGGCCGCCCTCCAGCTCTTCTTGCCGCAGCTTGCCATTGAGGCGCAGTACGGCCCTGAACTCAAGAAAGTAGCTGCCGCAGTCCCGGCTCGATACGCCGGGGCATCGGTATCGGTCAGCGCTCTGGCTGACCCGCAGTCGGGAACGATGACGATCACGGGCACCAGCGGCAATCCTGCAGCGGCGGCTGCCTTTGTCAATGCCGACGCCCGCCTGCTGGCGTCACTGGAAAAGCGGAGCCAATTTTACACCCTTGTCGATCCCAGCCCAGCCCCCGTTCCCGACACACCCTCCAACCCACGCAAGGAAATCCTATTGGGCTCCATCGCCTTCGGCATTATTGCGGCGGTGTTTGCTGCCATGGGTGCCGACGCTGTACGTCGTCGGCTGAGCCAGGTGGAGGAGACCAGGTCCAGGATCGGGCTACCCGTTCTGGCAGAGGTGCCACGAGTGGGGAGGCAAGCTCTCACTCCTGGTGAAGTATTCCGAAAGGGCTCGCACCCGCTGATCCTTGAAGCCTTCCAGGAGCTACGGAGCAACTTGCTCTTGGCTCTGCCGGCCGATCGTCCGGCCGCTATCGCCGTCACGTCGGGTAATGCCGCTGAGGGGAAGTCGTCGATTGCCGTCGACCTGGCCTGGGCCCTGGCATCGGAGAACCGGTTGGTCACTGCGGTGGACTGTGACCTCCGTAAGCCCACCATTCATCTTCTCCTGGGCACCACCCTAGGACCGGGAGTCAGCGGCCGCGGCTCGTTGGATCTCGACCAGGTGATATGCACGACGGACAATCCGTACCTCAGTGTGATCCCGGCTGGCATCCCCGACCGCCATCCGGTTGACATCATCTCGTCCATTCTTCCGTCCCTTCTCGATGACCTTCGAGGAGAGGGTCGACACATTGTGGTCGACTGTCCGCCATTGGAAGGTGTGGCGGAGACCCTGATGGTGGCGTCCATCGTCGATGTGGTGGTCTTCGTTGTCGACGCTCGGCACTTTGATTCCGAGCTCGTTCAGCAACACCAATCTCGCCTTCAAGAAGCGGGAGCCACGGTGATCGGCGTGGTGCTCAACCGAGTCAGGACGGGTCACAAGAAGTGGGATCGCTCCTACGGTTACGCAGTGCCGGAGTTTGTCAATGGAACCAGAGCTGACCTTAAGGATTCCTCTTCCCGTTCGGCCAAACAACTTGCCAAGCAACCACGTGGCGCAAGCTAGGTGCGATTCGATTTCCTGTGTTGAACGGGTGCCTGGTGCCGATCGACCGACAGTCTCACAGAGGCGCTTCGAAAGGATCTCGGACTAAGCAACGCGATGGGCATTCGACCATTCAGATTGAGTGGAGGAATGAGACTCAAAAGACGCACTTGGCACCAAGATGGTCCCACGTATGACGACAGTTCCGACGGTGTCGGTGTGCATGCCGGTCTCACGAGACGCCAACGTCGTGCGCCGAGCTCTCTCGAGTGTCCTCGCCCAAGATCTCGAAGACTTTGAGGTGTTGATTGGTGATGAGACGGGTGCCGCGGAGCCCGCAGTCACCGAAGCCGGCGACCTGCGTGTCCAGTACTACCGCAATCCCACTCGGCTGGGTTTTTCCAGGAACCACGGCACTCTTCTAGACCGGGCCAGCGGTCGATACATGGCGGTTCTGCACGACGATGATTGGTGGGAACCGAACTACCTGTCGTCTCTCGTTGCTGTGTTGAATGCTGAACCCGATGTTGGTATGGCATTTAGCGCCACCCTGATTGACGACAGCTCTGTTGGAACGTCCCGCTGGCCGGTTCCCCTGGACGAAGGACGGCATGACAACGTCGTGGGTGTTTTGTTGCTTCGGGAGTGGTTTCTCCTGCCGATCTCTACCATGTGGCGGGGAGAACTGTGGACAGGACCTGCCCGCCTCTGGCCCGACCTTTGCTGCGGCGATCTTCAATTGTTCCTCTCGATCGCCGACGCCGGGTGGAGTATGTACTTTCTCCCCGAACCGCTGGCCCATTGGGTCCAACACACAGGACAGTCAGGAGCATGGCGAGGATCAGATAATGGCCTGGGTGTGGCCACTGACGTGCTTGCCTTCTGGGACCGCTGGCTCGAGGGGCGGCCTGAAGCACAGGTCTCACTTGCCAATCGACAAAGAGCGCGGTGGCATCTCCGGCAGGCTCGGGCACTTCTCCTGTCTGGGCGCACTTCAGAGGCGAGAGCCGCCATTGGCCGGGCTGCAACCATTGCAAGGGCGTTGAAACTTGGCCGTCATGAACTGCCAGGTATTCGTCAGCTCTCGGTGGCGTCCCACCTTCCGGCCCCTGTCGTGCGAGCCGGGGTCGGCCTGAAGCGGATGGCACTCGAAGGTTCGGTGGGGCGCCAGATCAAACAAAACAGCTCACTCCGCTCCGTAAGAGCCGGATGATACTTGGTTGAAATTGTGTGGTGTGCAAATCCTGCCGGCTGGCGGTGATATCAAGGGGATGCCCTCGCGGCCCTGGCCTATGCTCGGTGCCTGAACAGGTGCGCCGAACACACCTGCCTTCGTCGTCGCAGGATTGCCGTTGTTTGTTAACGAGTAGAGGTCGATGTCCTCCAGCCAGCCAGAGAACTACACCCGCAACGTCCTGACGAATTACCTCACTGCCATCGTCTTGGTGGCAACGGGCTTCTTGGTGACACCGGTCCTCACCAGCCACTTGGGAATCATCGGGTTTGGTGTGTGGGCTCTTGTCGGTTCCCTCATTCCGTATTTCGAACTGCTGGAATTGGGACTGGCCAGCTCCACCATCACCTATGTCGGCAAGCACTTGGAGTCCGGCGACGAGCACTTGGTCAACCGGACTCTCAATACCTCGTTTTTCTTGCTCATGGTACCCGGAGCCGTCGCCGCCGGGTTGGCCGTCGGCGTCGCCATTCTCCTTCCCGACATCGTCCATTCAATACCGCACCATTATGTCGGCCAGGCCCGGATCCTTCTCCTGCTGTTGGCCTTCGACATGGTCGTGTCGATCCCGATGGATACATTCGGTGGCGCGCTGATCGCCAAGCAACGCTACGACTTGCTCAATGTAAGTCTCATCACCGTCATGCTCTTGCAGACGTTGGGTTGGTTAGTGGTGCTCGTGCTGCACGGCGGGCTGGTCGATATGGGCATAGTGACGGTCGCCATCAGTTTGTGCGGACAAACGGCAAGGTTCATCATGGCGCGCCGCCTCATCCCTAGTCTCAAGGTGTCCCTGCGGGAATTTGACCGTACGATCCTCCGCTCGTTCGCCGTGATGTCCGGCTGGTTCTCCCTTGCTGAGGTGTCGGGCGCATTCATCGATGGCATGGACATCATCATTGTGGGCATCGTGGTTGGGGTCAGGGGAGCGGCCATTTTCGCTGTCGGCCAACGACTCGGGACGCTTCCAAGCAAGATCATGACTCCCCCCACTGCCGTAGTGATCCCACATGCCGCCCGCCTTGCGGCGCGCGACGATCGGCAGGGGATGCGTGACGTCAACACGAGCGTGACCCGCAAGGTCATGGCCCTTGTCATGCCGGCCACCCTGGCCTTGATGCTTCTGGCCACTCCCATAGTTCAAGCCTGGGTGGGGCCTTCTTTCCACCAATCAGCACAGGTGGTCATCATTCTTGCCGGTTCAGTGATCGCCCAAGCCATCGGTATAACTCCTCGGGCCGTCATGGCCGGCTCCGGGCAGCCCAAGGCGCAAAGTGTGGTCATGGGGATAGAGGCCGTGGTCCACCTTTGTCTGGGTATTTTGCTGTGTCGGTGGTTCGGAGTCCTCGGTGCTCCGGTTACCGGCTTGATATGCATAGTGGCTTTGGAAGGCTTCATCCTCATACCCATCCTTTACCGGAAGCTGGAAATTCCCCTCTCCAACCAGCTCTACTCAATCTTCCGGGCACACGCTGTTCCGGCAGTTGTTGCAGGAGCCATTGGCTGGGCGTTGGTCAAGTGGCCGTTGGGGACCTTTGTTGATCACCACAGCAGGCTGGCCAGCGTGATGGTTGTCACCGCGGCGGGACTGATTGTGATGATGACGTACTACGGGATCCTGTTCTTTACCGGAATGGGGCGAGCCGAACGAGTTGGCATGGTGGATTGGGCGCGCCGTCATGTTCCGTTGGTTCGCTCAACCTGAATGGTGAGCGCTCTGGGTGAGGTCGCCGGTTAGTCTTCCCAATCATGCAACTCGTGCTGAGCACCAAGTGGGTCACCATTGGCGGCGGAGTGGAGATGCAGACTCTTCAAATTAGCCGTGAACTGGCTCGACGGAGTCATCGGATCGACTTGTTGTTCAATCGTGACGGGGAGCTGGGTCCTGAGTTCCGGTCGTTCTGCCATTCCGCGTCCCAAGTACCGACTTTTCGATTCTCCCGGAAACGAGCGGTACGTGACGTTGTCGGGCTGATGCCGGCGGTGAGGGCCGCTGTACGTTCACGACCGGAAGTGGTGTACATCAACCAACCCGATCACCTCGCATTCGGATTGCTGTCCGGAAAGATTGCCCACGCGCCTGTGGTCTGTCACTTGCACGGGTGGACCCAGACAGGCATGATTCCGCGCTTGGCGGCACACGCTCACCGGCTCATTGCGTGTTCGGAATTCGTTCGCGACCGGACCATCGAATCCGGGGTTCCCCCCTCAAAGGTGGTCGTGGTGCACAACGGGATCAATTTCAAGGACTACCCGCCCGCCACGGCTGAGCAGCGGGCGGCGGCCCGCCGAGTAGTAGGCCTGCCCGACGACGGATTCGTGACCCTCTTTTATGGGCGGCTTGACGGCGAGAAGGGGATCGAAGTGTTGCTGAACGCGTGGCGGCACCTGGGAATGGATGCGGACCGGGCCCGCCTTCTGATCGTCGGATCGCCTTCACTCGCGGCAGACCCTGAGGCCCGGCTGCGAGAGCTCCACGCCATGGCTCCAATGGGGTGCGCCTGGTTGCCGATGCAGCGTGACGTGGTGACCCCGCTCCATGCTGCTGACGTGGTAGTAGTGCCGTCAGACTGTGACGAGGCCTTTCCGAGGGCTGTCCTTGAAGGAATGGCAGCGGGCCTGCCGGTGGTGGCGTCTCGGGTCGGAGGCATCCCCGAGATCCTCGATGGGGAGATGGCGCCATTCCTCTTCGAGAGGGCTTCCGAAATGGAGCTGGCCGACCGCCTGGCGTCCCTCGTGGACTGGCGCAAAGATCGGCCCGACCTGGGACAGCAGTGCAACGCCCATATTGCGGGTCGATTCGGGATCGAGAAGATGGTCGACGGCGTTGAACGTATCCTTCGCGATGCTGTCGGTGGACTAGACGAGAGCGCCTGACCAATGCGGATCCTTATGTTCGATGAATCTCTCGCTCCGCTCGGGGGGGTAGAAGTCCAGACATTGTTCGTCTGTCGGGAAATGGCCCGGCGCGGTCATGAGATTGACGTGGTCTACCTACAAGATGGCGAGCTTCACTCTGAATTCCAAGAAGTTTGCCGGAAGGTCATGCAAGTCCCGACCTTCCGATTCTCATGGGACTGTCCAATCCGGAGCGGCTTGCGCCTCATGTCATCGATTCGCGCGGTGGTCAGTTCCCGCCCCGACGTGATCTGCGTGCAGCGAACCGGGGAAATTGCGGGTGCCCTTGTGGCCGGCCGCTTGGCCCGGGCTCCAGTGGTGTGCCACCTGCACGGTTTCCGGTCAGGAGGTTGCGGACGACGTAAGGGGTCACAGGTGGCGAAATTCATTGCCGTCTCAAATTTCGTCAAAGACAAATGGGTGGCAGAAGGTCTCGAGTCCGAGTGGGTAGAGGTGGTGCACAACGGCGTGGAACCTACCGCCTACCCTCACGGCGGTGCGGAAGTTCGCGGGGCAGCTCGCCGAGCACTCGGGCTGCCTGAGGAGGGCTTCCTGGTCCTGTTCTATGGACGCCTGGAGCCCATCAAGGGCGTCGAGGTCCTTTTGGACGCTTGGAAGGAGCTCAACCTGGACCCGAAGGAAAATCGCCTCCTCCTGGTGGGCTCAGCAGCCCCTGATGCGGAGGGGGCAGCGTATGAGGAGTCGCTCTTGAGGCGAGCCTCGAATGAATGCCACTGGTTACCGATTCGCCGTGACGTGATCACACCGCTCCATGCGGCCGACGTCGTCGTGGTCCCTTCAAAGGTTGAAGCGTTCCCTCGAGCGGTAATTGAAGCAATGTCGACAGGACGGCCAGTGGTGGCGGCACGCACAGGCGGTATTCCCGAGATGTTGGACGGCGAGTTCAGTCGGTTCCTTTTTGATCCGGGAGACAGCGCATCGCTGGCCGATCGATTGAGGTCGATTGTGGATTGGCGAGAACGCGAACCCACTTTGGCGGAGGCGTGCACAGCGCATGTGCTCGCGCACTTCACCGGTCAAGCGATGGTGGATGGTATCGAGAAGGTCTTCCAGCTGGCAGTCAAGGACCATTGAACCGAACCGCAATTCGTCTTTTGAAATTGCGAATTCGGATGAAGCAGGGACGCCTGGACAGGTGTGTAGCCATGCCTTCAAGGTCAGACGGGTTTCGAAGATCTGCATCCATCAGGTGCTCCAAAATAACCCTCGTCTCACCAGAGCACTGAAGATGATTAAGTTGCTGCCAATTGGGCAATTTGCCCCTTGCAGAAGTGCGGGCAACCGATCAATGTCATGAATTGAAAGTAGTCGAAAGGGCAAACCCCTCGCGAGGGGGGGACGCAAAGCTACGGGACTCTATGAGTTAGCCGAGCCGCCGAAATGAACTTGGTCACCTTTTCATTTTCGCGACCCTTGGCTCCCTCAGGGCCACGAGGGGGAAGATGGAAATGGCACGAACGCCCCAGTGGATGCGAAGGTCTGCTGTTGCTGCCGCCGTTTCGATCGTCGCACTGGTGGCGTCGGAAATTCTCACACTGCCGCAAGGCCTTCAACCCCAAGCGTCGGCGAGTGTGGCACCATCGAGTGTCTTCGGACTCTACGACGGAGGCGGCAATGTGGGTGGCGTGACCGCTCTGGGGCAGTCCATGGGAAGCCAGCCCGCATATGCCATGGATTTCTTAGATGGCTCGTCGTGGCAGACGATCGACAACCCTTCGTGGTGGATTTCCCAGTGGAACGGTGCCGGATATTCGATGATCTGGGGCATTCCAATTCTTCCGAACAACACCTCCTATTCGCTCGCCCAGGGCGCCACCGGTGCCTACAACCAGTACTTCGTCACGTTGGCCCAGGCCTTTGTGGCGGGTGGTCAGGGAAGCTCCATCATGCGTCCGGGTTGGGAGTTCAACGGTGGTTGGTACCCCTGGGGCGCCAAGGGCCAAGCGGCCACGTTCGTCGCCTACTGGCAACAGATTGTGACCGCCATGCGATCGGTGCCGGGAGCCAACTTCAAGTTCGAATGGAATCCGACATTGGGAGATCAGGGTGCCGGCGATCTGGCGACCTACTACCCCGGAAACTCCTATGTCGATTATGTCGGTGCGGACGTGTACGACCAGCAGTGGGCCAACTATCCCGGAGCTGCGGCGGAATTCACTCAACTCCAGACCGAGACGTACGGCCTTAAGCTGTCCTCGTTTGCTGGCCAACAGGGTAAGCCGGTCACGCTTCCTGAGTGGGGACTCGGGCAAGGGGCTGGAAACAATGGCGCTCCGATCTCCATATCCGGCCAGGAAGTCTCCGGCGGCGACGACCCCATCTTTATCAATGACATGGCGCAATGGATTGCCACCAACCACGTCTTTGAAGCGACGTATTTTGACTTCAGCTTCAGTGCGCTGAGCGCCACCTTGAATCCAAATAGCTACAAGGCACTCCTAAGTGACTTCGGTCCGTCTTCCACTACCACCACAACCACGACGACGCCACCTCTTTCAATCGTGGCGACGACGACGAGCCTGACCGTTAACAGAAGTTCGGCCAGGTATGGCAAAGAAGGGACCACGAAGTTCACCGTGGCGGTGTCGCACTCGGCGAGCGGCAGCGCACTTGTCCTGAATGGCGGGAAGACACTCTGCACCGCCACGATCACGAGCGGAACTGGGACCTGCTCCCTCTCCAGTACCGAGCTGTCGGTTGGCAGCTATGTGATTGACGCTCAATTCATGGGTTCGTCCAGCTTCAGCGGTTCCACGTCGAGTCAAGTTATCTTCATCGTGAAGTCTTGATGGATTTGACGCCACGCGCCGAGCGTTCAATCAAACCTGTCTGAACCAGATCGGCCACTGGTTGGGTCGCGGCTCGTGGCGATACGACAGGATCCTCCTCGCCTCATCTTCCGAGGAATCCGACCCTTCCCGTCGTCGGAGGGAACGGCGCCATGCCGGTGTACCAGCGGGTGCAACCCATCCCAGCACCGAGTTCCGCCCTCCGGTCCGACAGCCGTTCGGGACCAGATGATTCGCCGCACCGGTTGCCCGCCATTATGCTCATGTATTCGCTGGAGTCGCCTTCATTGACGGAGGTCGATGGCGCGCGGCCCCACAGCGAAATGGCTGTGCCGATTCGATCGAGGAGCGTAAGGCGTGTGGGGAAGGCCTCAGTGAGCACAGATACGGGAATACGTGTCGGTGCGGATGTTGTAGAAGTGCACCAAGTGGCCGACAGCGTGGCTCATTTTGGTGACCGCTACCTTCGGCGCATCTTCACCGAGCACGAGATCTCCTCTTGTAGTGGGCCTCCGATGGTTGCCGCCGCAGGTCTCGCAGCACGATTCGCGGCCAAAGAGGCAACCATCAAGGTACTTCGACCCAGCGGTCATCAGCCCGATTGGCGATGCATGGAGGTCTCTCGTCATCCCGAGGGTTGGTGCAGCCTTTCACTCTCCGGCCATGCCGCCGTACTGGCTGAACGAGCGGGGATTACCGAACTCGCGGTGAGTCTCACGCACGAAGGGGGTATGGCTGCCGCGGTCGTCATCGCCTTGTGCCGCCCCTTGGAACCGAAGGTCAAAGCGTCAAGCTCGCACCTAGGCGAGCCCTGTTTGTGCGGTGCGCTCTGATGGACGAAATGATTCGTGCCGTTCTGGCCGAGCATGGTCGGCTCCCCGTCGACGTGGCGACAATCCGTGACGATGATGATCTGTACCAGGCCGGGATGACCTCCCATGCGACGGTCAACGTGATGCTCGCACTCGAGGACGAGCTGGACGTAGAGTTTCCGGAGAGCATGCTTCGAAAGAGCACGTTCGAATCAATCACATCGATCCGGACGGCGCTCAGCGAGCTGACCGGCCCATAGATCAATCGGAGCACACCAAATGACAGCCCCCAATGATCTTGGCATAGAGATCTCGCGTCGAGCGGCACAGATCGGGGCAGAGGTTGCCGGACCCGTTGCCGATGAAGTGGATCGATCAGCGCGTTTCCCCAGCGAAGCGATAGAAGCTCTCCGAGACGGATCTCTCCTGTCAGTTCTGATCCCGACCGAGTCAAAAGAACCTCCGGCCACGTTAGGAAAAGTCTCTGAAGCGGTGTTCGAATTGGGGCGCCATTGTGCGTCCACCGCCATGATCTACGCCATGCACCAAATTCAGGTGGCTTGCATTGTCCGGCACGGTCGGTCCGAGCTCTTCCGCGAGTATCTGGCTGACGTCTCCGATCGCCAGCTGCTGCTCGCCTCGGCGACCACCGAAGCCGGCGTGGGTGGAGACGTGCGGACCAGCGTGTGTACGGTGGAGCCCGCAGGCGCTGGTCGCATCCGACTTGAAAAGCAGAGTCCGGTTATCTCCTATGGGCAATATGCCGATGCGGTCCTGGCCACCGCAAGGAGGAGTCCCGATAGCCCTCCGAACGACCAGGTGCTGGTGCTCTGCCGCCCGCCCGGGCTGACTCTCGAAGCCACCAGTGGCTGGGACACCCTTGGATTCCGCGGTACCTGCAGCTTAGGTTTTCGCCTGGTCGCCGAAGGTGAAGAGGGTCTCGCACTGAGCGATCCCTACGCGGAGATCTTGAGCCAGACCATGTTGCCCGTGTCACACATACTTTGGAGTTCGGTCTGGCTCGGCCTGGCCACTGCCGCGACCGATCGGGCACGGAGCTTCGTGCGCGCCGAGGCTCGAAAGAAGCCTGGCGTCACCCCGCCGGCGGCGCTCCGCCTCGCTGAGCTGATGGCGCAACTACAAAGGATGCAAGAGATCGTCCACGGCACGGCCCAACGGTACGACCGAGAATGCAATGACCCGGACGTGCTTGCTGGCATGGGTTTTGCCATCGCCATGAATTCGTTGAAGGTCTCTTCCTCCACGCTTGTGGTCGATATCGTGAATCGAGCCATGGCGATCTGCGGCATGGCCGGCTACCGGGAGGACTCGCCACTCAGCCTTGGTCGAATCCTGCGGGATGCCCACGGTGCCGCCGTGATGGTGAATAACGATCGGATCTACGGCAATACCGCGCAGATGTTGCTGATTCACCGGGAGGATTGATAGTGGCCGGGGACGGGGGGTCCCAACCACAGTCCAATGGTGCCGGAGAGTTGGGACCGGAACCTGATCGGCAGATTTTTCGAGACGAATTGGTCGCCGCGGGCCTGCTTGTCCTCACCGGGACCGACGGTCTCTACGGTCGATCGAGCGTCTACGAGGACATCGTCAATGCGGTGGATAATTTGGCTATCCGAGCAGCGGCAGCCGAAGGGGCTATTGCCTACAAGTTTCCGCCCGTCATGCCCCGCGAGATCTTTGAGCAGACGGGCTATCTGTCCTCCTTTCCCGACATGATCGGCTCAATTTCAACCTTCATGGGAGACAACAAGGACCACTTGAAGTTACTGGCCATGGCGGAGTCCGGAGGTGACTGGACGACCATGCTCGTGCCGGCTGGGGTCACACTTTGCCCAGCCGTGTGCCATCCCCTGTACCCGACATTGTCCGGAACCATGCCTCAGGGTGGGGGCCATTACAACGTGTCGGGATGGTGCTTCCGCCACGAGCCGAGCGTGGATCCCGCTCGAATGCAAGCATTCCGTCAGCATGACCTGGTCTACGTCGGGGACGCCGCAGGAGCCCGCGAACACCGAGACCGTTGGCTCCAACTTGGACTCGAGTCTCTCGCAGGGCTGGGCCTGCTGGTTGAGTCCGTAGTGGCGAACGATCCGTTCTTCGGCCGGGTGGGACGCATTCTGGCCAACAATCAACTTGAGGAGACCCTCAAGTATGAGATCGTGTCTCCGATTCACTCGGCCGACTACCCAACCGCCATCGCGTCGGCCAACTGCCATCTTGACCATTTCGGTCTTCCCTTCGGCATAGAGACGGCCTCAGGCGAGGTGGCCCATTCGTGTTGTTTTGGATTCGGGCTCGACCGCATCACGTTGGCGTTGCTGCGCACACACGGGACGCAACCCCGGGATTGGCCGGCGGCGACCCGTGAGCAGCTTTGGCCGTGAATCGTGCAAATGAAGTCTGCCTCTTGCCGCTCGACGTAGCGAGCTACCAACCTCATTCACTGCACGCCACTGAGCGCACTTGGACAGAGACGAATTGCTATGTCGATCTTTGGATTGAGCTGCTCCATGCCCTCGGACTCGATCCAATGGCCGCCGCCGCCTTCACCCTGAGTACCGATTTCGAGGGCGACCAGTGGACGTTCTTCAAGTTTCCGCCAGAGGACCTCCGCGCCGCTTTTGGCCTTGAAGTGGCGGAATTGAACGTGTGGCGCCCGTTGCTCGACCACGTGGTTGATCAAATGGGATTGGGTCGCCTCGTGACCATGGAAACCGACTCCTGGTTTCTCCCTGACACCCGAGGAGTGTCGTATCAGATCGCTCATGGTAAAAGCACCATCGTCCCAAACAGTGTCGACCGGTCGGGCCGCCGCCTCGCCTACTTTCACAATGCCGGATATTTCGAACTCGAAGGCGACGATTTCGATGGGATCTTCCGTCTTGGGGCCTACTCTGATCCGGTGGCTTTGCCACCGTATGTGGAGACCGTCCGCCTGGATCGGATCCGACACAACGACCCCGAGCTTGTGACGCAGGCAATCGAACTCACAAAAGCGCATCTGGCCCGACGCCCCATCAGTAATCCCATGGCCCGCTTCGAACAGCGGCTCCAGCACGATTTGGAGTGGTTAGGGAATCAGGACATTGAGACATTCCATCTGTATGCCTTCGGTACCTGCCGGCAATGTGGAGCAACCGCCGAGTTGGCTAGCGCGTTTGCCGAGTGGCTGGCCGTGCGTGATCAGAGCGGATCGGGTTCGGGCGATGGCGACGAGCTGTCCCTTGTGGCCGAACAATTCAATGCAGTCGCCACGTCGGCGAAGGCGTTGCAGTTCGCCCTGGCGCGCCTGTCCCGTGGCCGATCAGTCGACCTCCATGGCCCTTTCGAGGAGATGAGCCGCGCCTATCAGTCGGCGATGGCCGGGCTTGAAGCGCGATATGGAGACTGAGATCATGATGGAAGACTTTCTCGCGGGAGCGGGCTGGACGTGTTGCTCCACCACTAGCGGTGCCGCGACCGAGCCATCCGGGCTGGCTGAACTTCACCCCGAATGGATACCCGCGCAGGTGCCGGGTACCGCGGCCGGCGCCCTGCGAGCAGCCGGAACTCCGGGTCTGCTCGAAGCCGACTATGACGGCCGGGATTGGTGGTGGCGCTGTGAATTCCCGGGCTCGCCAGCTCCGGCTCGGCTCCGGCTCTGTGGCCTGGCCTCCGTGGCGGACGTGTGGCTCAACGGGGACCATGTGTGCCACACCGAGAACATGTTTGTGGCCCACGAGGGCGACGTGGACGTAAGTGACACCAACGTCCTGTTCATACGGTGCGCCGCGCTGGCACCCTTGTTGGCCGAGAAACGACCACGCCCGCGGTGGAAGTCCATGCTCGCTACCAATCAGAACCTGCGGTGGTTTCGCACGACGTTGCTTGGCCGGCAGCCCGGGTGGACGGTTACCCCACCTCCCGTCGGCCCTTGGCGTCCGGTGCGGTTGGAGCCAAAGGTTGCGAACTGGATCATGCAGAGGCGTGTCCATGCGCATGTTGATGCCGATGGGAACGGCATCGTCGAGGTCGCTCTCCGCGTCGGGGGGTCTGGGAGATCGGCACCCAGCGATTCCGATGCATATGTCCTCCATGTCGGTGAGGCCAGTGGAACCTTGGAGGCCGATCCTCCCGACGAACACCACACCGTGCGGATCTCGGGATCGGTGCTAATCCCCAAGGCTGAGCGCTGGTGGCCTCATACCCATGGTTCCCAACCTCTCTACGGAATGGCACTCGAGGCGCCTGGAGGCATTCGGGTGGATCTGGGCCGCATCGGCTTTCGCACCGTGGACGTCGATCGCACCGGTGGCGCCTTCGAACTCAGCGTGAACGGTCAGCCAATCTTCTGTCGAGGAGCCGCCTGGTTCCCGATTGATCCGGTGACGATGGTCGCCAGTGACGACGACGTGTTCCACACACTGTCTCTCGTACGCGAAGCGGGAATGAACATGGTCCGGATCCCTGGAGGCACCGTCTACGAGGACCGGCGCTTCTGGGATCTCTGTGATGAGCTCGGCATCATGGTGTGGCAGGACTGCATGCTGGGCTATCTCGATCCGCCCGATCAGGAGGCCTTTGCGACGAACTTCGAGGCTGAGCTCACCACAGTGTTGGGAGACCTAGGAGGGAGGCCATCGCTCGTGGTGCTCTGCGGTGGCCAGGAGCTGGAGGAACAGGCCGCCATGTTCGGTCTGCCGCGGGGGAAATGGTCCTCTCCTGTCGTGACTGAGATGGTGCCACGACTGGCCGAAGTATTGCTACCCGGTGTTCCCTATGTGGTGTCGAGCCCGAGCGGGGGAGATCTTCCCTTCCGAGTCGATGTCGGAGTCAGCCACTACTTCGGCGTCGGCACCTATCTACGTCCTCTCGACGACGCCCGTCGCGCCAACGTGCGGTTCATGAGCGAAGGGCTGGCCTTCGGGGTACCGCCCGAGCGTCAGACTGTGGACGAAGCCTGCGGTGGGGCGTTCCGTGCTGGACACGACCCCGGGTGGAAGCGATCGGTGCATCACGACACCGGGCGGGCATTGGATCTTGAGGACGTGCGCGAATTCTATGTGCACGAGGTGTTCGGAGTTGATGCGCAAATGCTCCGGCACCTCAACCCGGAGCGTTCCCTCGATCTCGGGCGGGCCGCAGTGGCCGAGGTCATGTCCCGGGTGTTCTCGGAGTGGCGCCGACCGGGATCATCCTGCGCCGGTGGCCTCCTGATCGCTCTGCGTGATCTCATGCCCGGTCCGGGATGGGGGGTGATCGACGCGCTGGGGCGGCCCAAGGCCCCGTGGTTTGCTCTGCGACGTGCCTTTTCACCGATTGCTGTTCTGGTCACGGACGAGGGAGTCAATGGGCTCCGTCTCCACCTCTTGAATGACACCGATGCGGAATTCTCGGGATCGGTGAGAGTCACGCTCTTTCAGCGCGGGGAAGTGCTCTCTGAGGTCGGTCAGCAGACCGTGGTGGTCCCGGCTCGTGGGGGAATCGAAATCGAGGCGACCGCGCTCTTCGATGGCTTCCGCGACATCAGCTATGCCTATCGCTTTGGGCCGTTGACCTACGACGTCGTTTCGGTCATATTGCTGGCCGATGGGCATGGAGATTCGGTGGAAGACGCCGCACTCACCAGTCCGGGCGAGGATCACTCGGGGCCAGGATCGAGGATCGCCAGTCAGGTTCAGTGGCTGCCCGGTGGCGCCCACCGACCAGTTGAAGCCGACTTGGGATTCACCGCTGAGGCATGCCCGTCGTCGGGGGAATGGTGGGATCTCCGTGTGGCGACCCGGCGCTTCGCTCAGTGGGTCGCCATTGACGCACCGGGCTGGCGTCCAAGTGATTCGTGGTTCCACCTCGAACCTGGTGGGACCCGGTTAGTGCGGTTGTATCCCGAAAGCATCGCTTCTCCGACCAATGGAGATCAATCTGGAAAGGGTGCCCATGGCCACAGGCCGAACGGGGAGGTCCGAGCCCTGAACTTGGAAGGTCCGGTGCGCATCGCACTTACTGAGGGGATCGGCCCATCCACCACTCCCATCGGAAGTGCCGAGGTGAATGTGTGAAACCAATTTGGTTCGGCCCCGAAGATCGCCCGTTGTTCGGATGGTTGCACGTCCCGCAAGACGGGCGTGCCCGTGGCGGCGTGGTGCTCTGTCCAACCATGGGCATAGAAGCAGTGAGTGCACATCTCACCGTCAGACTCTTGGCTGATCGATTGGCCGAGGCAGGTCTTGTCGCCTTGCGGTTCAACTATGACGGAACGGGGGACTCAACCGGCCGACAGGAGGACCCGGAACGGACGGCTGCGTGGCTGAGGAGTATTCGCCAGGCGGTGGATTTCGTGCGGGGTCTTGGGCTCGGGCGCCTTGGAGTGGTGGGCTTGCGGGTGGGTGCAACCCTCAGCGCGGAAGCGTTCGGATCGGGACCCGCCACCATCGACGATCTTGTCTTGTGGGACCCGTGTGCTTCTGGTCGGACGTTCCTCCGGGAGCAGAGCGTGCTGTGGTCCGTGGCGCTGGGCACCAAGTCCCATGACGATGGCGCAATTGAGACGCCCGGTTTGGTCTACGACAAGGAGACGGTGGAGCAGCTGTCGGCCGTGGCCATCGCCGACCAGGACGGGCTGCTTGCCGAAAGGGTCCTTTTGCTCATGCGGTCCGGTCGTAAGGGCGATCGGCGAATGAACGAGCGCCTTGACATGCCCAATGTTGAGCGCATGGCTATTTCGGGACAGGAAGACCTGGTCGATGTTCTTCCTCACGCCACCGTCATGCCGGACGCCACAATTGAGGCGATTGTTGATTGGCTGGCCAATCACCCCAATGCGGAACCGATGGTGGAGATCGACGTGGAGGCCGCGGGGCGAAGTCTGGCTATCGTCGGAACGGCGTCAGACGGTGTGTGCATTGACGAACGACCGGTCACGCTTGGGCCCAAGAGCTTGTTCGGCATGGTGACCACCCGCCATGGCGCCGAAGAGGAAATGGGGGCACCGGGCGTCCCTGGAGCGAGCCAGAACACGGTCGGAGCTGGTACCGCGTTGCCCACGATCTTCTTCTTCAACGCGGGGGAGATCGATCATGTCGGACCGGCGCGGCTGTGGGTGACTCTGGCGCGCCGGTGGGCCGAAGCGGGCTTTCGTGTCATCCGCTTCGACCTGGTTGGCGTGGGTGATAGTCCAATGGCAAAGGACCAACTACCTCACGTCGTCTATTCCCCCGAGGCGCTGGACGACATACTCGATGTGCTGCGCGCCGCGTCGCCCGGCGACCCTTCGAATGCCGTCCTGGTCGGGCTGTGCTCGGGTGCCTACCATGCGGTCGAAGGAGCGATCGCCGGTAAGACGCGCGGCCTCATTGCGGTGAATCCCAGCCTGACTTTCAAGCCTCCAGAGGTGAGTTCCAAGGCACCGCCCGAGCTCCAGAGCGGGACTCTCGATACCCGCCGGCAGGCGTCCGCTGCGACCAAAGGCTGGGCTCGAGCATTGCCAGCGCACGAAAAGCTGGGCCCTTTTGTCGAAGGCCTTCCCGGCCCGGCGTGGTGGATCATCAACCGGATCGCAGTGGAATCGCCGCCGGCACGCACCTTGACCAAGGTGATTGATGCCGGCGTCAACCTCTTTGTGCTCGCCGGCGATCACGAGGCTCATCTCCTCAAGCGTGGCGAAGGGCGCACCATGCGCCGCTTGCGCCAGAACAGGAAGTTCCGCATGGACGTAATCCCTGATCTGGAGCACTCGCTTTTCGAGTGGCGCGGCCGACTGGAGGCGACCGAACTGCTCACCGAGCACGTCTTCAGTTGCTACGGGGCGGCAACCCCAGAGGCTTAAGAGGTGGGGAAGGGCTAAGGAGCGAAGACGGCAGCCACGGCTGCGGTGTCGAGCAGGGTGTCGACCGACCGTACCTTGCCGTTTTCAAATTGCCAGATTTGCGTCTCTTCCATGTCGACCGAACGACCGGATGGACCCGTGAAGGCCACGTGCAACCATGTGATCACGACGTCGCCGTCACCGGCCACCGCCTTCAAAGTGAAATCTGAGAATTCGACCTTGGCGAGCTCTGCGAAGAAGTCCGGCAGGGATTTACGGCCCTCATAGATCTGGAACCAAGGGGCGCCATCGCGATCAGCTGCATTTACGGCCCATCGGATGTCCTTTGACAATTTGCTCATGACCAAGAGGAGGTCGCCGCGGGCCAGCGCTTCGGTGATCTCCCGGACGGTCTGCACGTTGGACTGAGCCGGTGTGACCTCCGAAGGGTTCGCGATGAGATCGGGCATCACGGGCATGATATCGGTCAGCCCCTGATCGTCACTCGTTGCCTCCATGCGCAGAGCGCGTGCTCTGCGCCGAACTCGCAATATGGGTCCATCCACGGGCCCGGATGACCCTGCGTCGTGGGCGCGAGCGCGAAGCTTCCAGCGGCCAGTGTGAGCAGATACATTGCGTCCAACCGCCAAAGATTCAAGGAATCGTGCGTCTCCGTGCACCAGAGGGCTTATTACCCGCTCCAGAAAGCTCACCTGTGATCTGCTTGATCACATCGTTCCGATGGCGTGAACGACGCAGGAAGGTGGTGCCGGATGACCACGGTGATGGCCAGGCCAGACGTCCCAGCAAACCCCGTCCCCACACCAGGACAGGTCGATGCGCAGGGCCTCACCCCGGACCAAGACCTGGTCCAACTCATCGGACCGGACGGTCGCCGGACTTCGGGGTCGCCATTCGCTGCTCTGGTCGCCGACATTGGCCCGGAGGAATTGCGCTCGATCTACCGGGATCTGGTGGTGGTGCGCCGCATTGATGCCGAGGCGACCGCATTGCAGCGCCAGGGTCAACTGGGACTCTGGGCACCTCTCCTGGGCCAGGAGGCAGCCCAGGTCGGGTCGGCGCGGGCGTTGGGGGCGGACGATTTCGTCTTCGCCAGCTACCGCGAGCACGGCGTCGCCTACTGCCGTGGTGTCGACCCCACCATGATGATGCGCTTCTGGCGGGGCTCCACCCAGTCCGGTTGGAACCCCTATGAATTCGGCATGACCACCCCGGCCATCGTCGTGGGGTCCCAGGCCCTGCACGCGACCGGCTACGCCATGGGGATTCAACACGACGGGGCGAGCTCGGCGGCCGTCGCATATTTCGGTGACGGTGCCACCAGCCAGGGTGACCTCTCCGAGGCGTTCGGGTTCGCGGCCACCTTTCTGGCTCCGGTGGTCTTCTTCTGCCAGAACAACCAATGGGCCATTTCAGAGCCGGTGCACCTGCAGTCCCACCTTGCCATCGCCAAGCGCGGGGAAGGATTCGGCATCCCCAGTATCCGGGTCGACGGAAACGATGTGCTGGCGGTGTGCGCGGTGACTCGCCACGCCCTGGCTCGGGCATATTCCGGTCAGGGGCCGACCCTGATTGAAGCGGTGACCTTCCGGATGGGACCCCACACCACCTCCGATGACCCATCCCGCTACCGTGCCCCGGCAGAGGAGGAGGAGTGGAAGGCCAAGGATCCTCTCGCCCGCGTGCGTGCGCTCCTCGAGGCGGAAGGACTGATCGACGCCGCCTACCTCGAACAGGTCACCACGTCGGCGGACGAGACGGCACGATCGCTCCGCAGCGGCTGCATCGGCACCGTGGAGCCTCTCCCCATGAGCCTCTTCGACCAGGTCTATGCGGAGCCGCATCCCCTGATCGAAGAAGAGCGTGCGTCATACGCCGCCTATCTGGAACGACTGGAAGACCAATCGTCATGACCACCATGGCCCTCGGCAAGGCGATCAACGCAGGGCTCCGCTGCGCCATGGAGAGTGATCCCAAGGTGGTCCTCATGGGGGAGGACATTGGAAAGCTGGGAGGGGTCTTCCGGGTGACCGAAGGACTACAGCAGGAATTCGGAGAGCAACGGGTCATCGATACCCCCCTGGCGGAGTCCGGCATCATCGGCACGGCGGTGGGAATGGCCATGCGGGGCTACCGACCCGTGTGCGAGATCCAGTTCGACGGCTTCGCCTACCCGGCCTTTGATCAGATCGTCTCCCAGGTTGCGAAACTCCACAATCGGACCAAGGGCGACGTGAAGATGCCCATGACCATCCGGATCCCCTATGGGGGTGGGATCGGAGCGGTGGAACACCACTCAGAATCACCCGAGGCGTACTTCGCCCACACGGCGGGCCTGCGCGTGGTGACCTGCAGCAACGCGGCCGATGGCCATCTCATGATTCGCCAGGCCATCGCCTCTGAAGATCCGGTCATCTTTTTCGAGCCCAAGCGTCGATATTGGGAGAAGGGCGAGGTGGACGAGCAGGCTTCCCTTGAAAGCGCACCGCTCCACCGGGCCCGCGTCGTCGTCGCGGGGACCGATGTCACCATCGCCACTTACGGCCCACTCGTCTCGACCGCACTGGCGGCGGCGAGCGTGGCTGCCGAGGAGGGGATCTCCCTCGAGGTGATCGATCTGCGGACCCTTTCACCCATTGACTTCGATTCCCTTGAGGCATCGGTGGGCAGGACCGGACGCCTCGTCGTCGCCCACGAGGCGTCCGTCTTCCTTGGCGTGGGTGCCGAGATCGCGGCGCGGATCTCGGAACGATGCTTCTTCCGCCTCGAAGCCCCGGTGCTCCGCATCGGGGGCTTCTCCGTTCCCTACCCGCCGGCGAAATTGGAGGATGCCTTCCTGCCCGACGCAGACCGCATCCTCGATGCCGTGGACCGCTCACTGGCCATATGACGACGCTCCGGGACTTCCTCCTTCCCGACCTTGGCGAAGGACTCTCCGGTGCGGAGATCGTCCGGTGGCATGTGGACGTGGGCGACGAGGTCGAGCTCAACCAGGTCCTGGTCGAAGTCGAGACCGAGAAGGCAGTGGTGGAGCTGCCCTCACCCTTTGCCGGAACGGTGGCGGAGCTCAAGGCCGCACCAGGGGAGGCTGTCCTGGTCGGACATCCGATCGTCGTCGTCTCGGTGTCGGAGGACGCCGGCGTGGCAATGGCCCCCGAACCGGCATCAGCTCGGGCATCAACATCAGCGGTACTGGTCGGCTATGGGCCTTCGGAAGCTCCGCCCAGCCGCCGCCGTGCGCGCCGACCGGCCACAGTTGGTGTCACCGACGGATCCGCCGGTACCACTTCCTGGGCCGCGAACGTGTCCACAGTCTCGTCGGGACCGGTGCTGGCCAAGCCGCCAGTCCGCTTCCTGGCCCGCCGGCTGGGCATCGACCTGGTCGGCGTGCACGGAACCGGTCCCGGTGGTGTGATCACCCGAGACGACGTGCTCTCAGCGGTGCCTGACATCCCGCCGCTCTCATCGCCCGCCACGAACCCGGGCCAGAGCACCGCCGTTTCGCGCGTCAATGACGGTGCACGCGAGACGCGCACCCCTATCACCGGCGTGCGCAAGCACATGGCGGATGCCATGGTGCGCAGTGCGTTCACCGCACCCCATGTGACCGAATTCCTGACCGTGGATGTCACGCCGACCATGGAATTGCTGGACCGTCTCGGGGCAAGCCGGGTGTTCGAGGGTCTGCGGGTGACCCCGCTCCTTCTGGTTGCCAAGGCTCTGCTTGTGGCCCTGCGAGAGAACCCGAGTCTCAACTCCACGTGGGACGAGACCACCGGGGAGATCGTGACCAAGCACTACGTGAACCTCGGGATCGCCGCCGCCACCCCCCGCGGGCTCCTGGTGCCGAACATCAAGGACGCGCACCGTCTCACCCTGCAGGACCTCGCCCGCGCGCTCTCAGAGCTGACGGCAACGGCCCAACAGGGCCGATCCACCCCCATCGACCTCACCGGCGGCACCATCACGATCACCAACATCGGCGTCTTCGGGGTCCATGCCGGCACGCCGATCCTGAACCCCGGAGAAGCGGCGATCCTTTGCCTCGGAGCAGTGCACCGCCAGCCGTGGGAATTCGAAGGCGATATCGCGCTGCGGTCGGTGTGCACGCTCAGCCTGTCGTTCGACCACCGATTGGTTGACGGGGCCGAGGGGTCGAAGTTCCTGGCCGAGGTAGGACAGATGCTGGTCGATCCGACGTATCTCATCGCCTTGAGTTAAGGGCGTCAGCAGTCGGTCAGCCCAGAAGGGGTTGTCAGGCCGGCGGGTATTTTGTCCTCATCCATCCCAAGCCCTCGGCGCATGGGGCCAAAATTCACGCCCACGAGCTGCGCCTTGCCGGGGAGCACGTAAACCTCACTACCTTGAATCGGACTCCACCATGGGCAAGCGCAGATGTCGCTTCGCCATGAACGCTGTGTGAAGCCGGTTGTGACCGTGCAAGGTCGAGGACCATGATCGGCGACTCCGGGGTACAATGGACTTCTCATCCCCTTGGGAGAGTCGCTTCGCTTGGGCTGGACGGCCGGTAGAACCAGCTGATGCCCCGTGCAGGTTCGACGCCTCGACCGAGCTTCATCGAGGAGTTTTCTTTGAGCGTGCCCATTTCTTTCACCCTGCCGCTTGACGACCTGATGTCACGCGCACCTTCCATCGGGATCCTGAGCACATTCCCGCCCACCGCCTGCGGACTGGCCACTTTCAGCGCCGCCCTGGCGGCGGGTCTCTCGGCACACGGTGCCAAGGTCAGTGTGGTCAGGGTGGGAGACGACATCTCGGGATCCACCGGACCCGTCATCGGAGAGTTGGTGAACGGGTCACCAGTGTCGGTGGCTGGGTGCTCAGACTTGCTGAACCGGTCCGACGTGGCACTGGTGCAGCATGAATACGGCCTCTTTGGCGGTGAAGACGGCGATGAGGTGCTGGCGATATTGGCCGGCCTGCGCATCCCGTCCATCGTGATCGCCCATACCGTGCTGACCAATCCGAGCTCACATCAACGCTCGGTGCTGGTCGAGGTGGCTGACATGGCGGATCGCGTTGTCGTGATGTCCGAAGCGGCCCGGGACAGGCTGTGTGGACGATTCGAGGTCGATCCACGCAAGGTTGTGACCATTCCGCACGGTGCGGTGGTGCCAAAGCGCACTTCCCTCGCCCGCAACGTCGGCCGGCCCACCTTGCTGACTTGGGGGCTCATCGGACCAGGCAAGGGCATCGAAAGGGTGGTGGATGCCATGGCATCGTTGAGGGACCTGCCCGTGCAGCCCCGCTACCTGGTGGCAGGTCGGACTCATCCCAAGGTCCTGGCTGTCCACGGGGAGGCTTATCGGCAGGCCCGGATGACCCAAGCATCGCGTATCGGCATCTCCGACTCAGTGACGTTCGACGCGACGTACCGGGACGTGGCGTCCCTGACTGCATTGATTCAGACGAGCGCCGTGGTGGTGCTGCCCTATGACTCCAAGGAGCAGGCAACATCGGGTGTTCTGGTCGACGCCATCGCGGCTGGGAAGCCGGTGGTGGCCACAGCATTCCCCCATGCTGTCGAACTTCTGTCCGGGGGTGCCGGAATTTTGGTCGACCACGATGATCCGGATGCCATGTCGAATGCCCTCCGTCGGGTGCTGGTCGAGCCGGGGTTAGCCCATCGCATGGCGGCGGAAGCATCGCGTCTGGCGCCACACATGGGATGGCCCGTTATCTCTCGCGCCTACCAGAGGCTGGCCACTCACCTCCTCACGGAGCGCCCGGTCCTCGTGTGAACTCATATCCTGAGCCCGATTTCGCCCACCTTTGTCGGATGACGGACCAGCGTGGCACCTTCGAGCACGCACGGTTCACCGAGCCCAGGACAGGGCACGGGTATTGCACCGACGACATGGCCAGGGTGCTCGTCGTGGCGTCCCGGGAAACCGATCCATCTCCTGCGGTCACGAGGCTGGTAGAGGTCAGCCTTAGGTTTCTGGGCGATGCCCAGGACCTTCGCGGCCGTTACCGGAACCGAATGAATCGTGAGGGACATTGGGAAGACACCCCCTCAACCGAGGATTGCTGGGGGAGAAGTGTCTGGGGACTGGGCACCGCGGCCGCCCACGGCTCCCTCGACCGAATCAGCCCCGCGGCCACCCTGCAATTCAACAGAGCTGTCCAAGAACGCTCTCCGTGGTCCCGTGCCATGTCGTTTGCCGCCATCGGGGCGGCTGAGATGCTCTCAGTCCAGCCCGACAATGCCTCGGCACGTGCCCTGCTGGAAGATGTGGCGGACCGATTCCGACCCGAAAGGCGGCCAGGAGTGTGGCTGTGGCCTGAGGCGCGTCTGGCCTACGCCAATGCTGCGCTCCCCGAGGCGATCATCGCTGCCGGCGTCGTGCTCAAGCGTTCACGTCTGCTCCGCTACGGTCTTGACCTCCTCGAATGGCTTCTGTTGCGGGAGACGTCAGGAGGTCACCTGTCGGTGACGCCGGTGGGCGGTCGTGGACCGGAGGATGCCATTCCCGCCTTTGATCAACAGCCCATTGAAGTGGCTGCACTGGCCGACGCCTGTGCTCGGGCCGCGAGGTTCGATGACAGAGGGCCGTGGGCCGACGGGGTAAGGGCGGCGGTGGATTGGTTCCAAGGCGACAACGACGCCCACGCCGTCATGTGGGACCCTGCCACCGGTGGCGGGTACGACGGCCTCCATGCTCATGGAGCCAACCTCAACCAGGGTGCCGAGTCCACGCTGGCCCTGCTCTCGACCTTCCAACACGGGCGTCGTTTTGCCCCGGTACTGCAATGAACCAGGTCATCGGCGAACTGGTGCGGCGGAGCCCGGACCGGCTCCGTGCGGACAAAGGCCGGGTCATCACCCAATTATTCATCCCGGGGCAGGAGGGATTCGACCACCAGGAGTCGCGCTCGTCAAAGGTCATGGAGCGACTCCTGGCCCTTGACGACGATGAGGTGCAGTCGGCCTTCGTTGACGTGGTGGCCCGTTTCGAGGGTCGGCATCCCGACATTGTCGGGACATTCGGCCGCCATGCTGACGAGCTGTCCTACCGACTCGACCCGGATGTCCAACTCTCCCCGGCACGCCGGCTGCTTTTCGGTGCCGCCTTCACCAGTGAGTACGCCATTGAGGGTGCCGCGCTCTGCAACCCGAGCATGGTGGCGCACCCCGACCAAGCCGGTCTTCCGGCGGGTTGCGGGCGCTTCGTCATGAGCGTGCGCGGCATCGGCGAGGGCCATCGGTCTTCGATCGGCTTCCGCACCGGCGTGATCGACCACAATGGTGACGTCTACCTGAGCCCGCCACCGCCATTCGCAGTCACCGGGCAAACCGGGCTGACGATGTTCGATGCCATGACGTTTCGGGGGGAGCTGCGCCGACTCCGGGCTTGGGGTGAGGTCGCAGAGTATATCCTGGGCCCCCTGGGGCCACAGTTCAGCCTGGTCAAGCTGGAGGCTCGACTGCGCCAGCTGGAAGGGCACCCGTCGACGGGCCGGCAAGGCATGCGGATCATCAATCTCATCCGACGATTCGCCGAGCGGACCTACGCCGCGAGTTTCGACGCGGCGACACCGCTCGACCAGCGAGTCCTGATTCCAGCCATGGCCGCCGAAGTCAACGGCATGGAGGACGCCAGGTTCGTGCGCCTTGAGCAAGACGACGGATCAGTGAGCTACTTCGCCACCTACACGGCCTATGACGGCAAGGACATCAGCCAGCAACTGCTCGAGACGACAGACTTTCTCAACTTCACCTCCACCCCGCTGGTCGGCCCGGCCGCTGCCAACAAGGGCCTCGCCCTGTTCCCGCGCCGGATCAACGGCCGCTTCGTCGCCCTCGCCCGGTCCGATCGCGAGTCCAACACGATCGCCACGTCCCCCAATCCGCATCATTGGGGGGATACGTCACCGTGCCAGCTGCCCACCCGGTCCTGGGAACTGCTTCAGCTGGGCAACTGTGGCTCGCCCATCCAGACCGAGGCGGGATGGCTGGTGCTCACCCATGGCGTGGGCCCCATGCGCACGTACCACATCGGTGCGCTCCTGCTCGACTCCGAAGACCCCACTCGGATCGTCGGCCAGCTCCGTGAGCCGCTGCTGAGCCCCGCCGCCGATGAGCAGGACGGCTATGTGCCCAACGTGGTGTACTCCTGCGGTGCCATGGTGCACGCTGGGTTTCTCGTGATCCCCTACGGGATCGGTGATGCCGCCATCCGGTTCGCCACGGTCCCCCTCGATGCACTCATCGGGGTCCTCACGGACCGCAACGCGTAGCGCTATACATCAGAACACCACACAGAAGGGAATAGGAGCCTCACATGCCTGAGAAGTCCCCCCAGAAGCCAGCCGGCAAGAAGCCCGGCAAGTCGCTCAAAGAGAAGCGTGAAGCCAAGAAGGAGAAGAAGGAGAATCGGGGCGGCCTGGGCCGCTAAGGGTTCGGTGCGCGTAGCAGTTCTGGCGCCCATTTCGTGGCGCGTGCCACCCCGGCACTACGGACCGTGGGAGTTGTTCGCATCCATGTTGACCGAGGGTTTGGTGGCTCGTGGCCACGATGTCACGCTCTTTGCTTCGGGGGACTCCGAGACTTCGGCAAACCTGCAGGCGGTGGTGGCCACCGGGTGGTCCGAGGATCCGTCCGTTGACCCCAAGGTGGCCGAGTGCCTGCACATCGCCCAGGTGTTCGAGCATGCGGAAGAGTTCGACATCATTCACAATAGCTTCGATTTCCTCCCCCTGACGTACTGCGGGCTCACGTCAACGCCGATGGTCACCACGATTCACGGCTTCTCCTCGGAGCGGATCATCCCGGTCTATGCCGCTTACAACGGACGCACCGCGTACGTTGCCATAAGCGATGCCGATCGGCACCCGGCTCTCGACTATGTAGCCACCATCCATCACGGGATCGCTCTCGAAGAATTCGAGTTTCAACCGACGATGGGCGAGTACCTGGCGTTTTTCGGGCGCATCCATCCCGACAAGGGAGTGGTCGAGGCGATCCGTACGGCCTCGCAGGCTGGGCTACCCCTGGTGATGGCCGGCATCGTGCAGGACGAGACGTACTTCAAGCACCAGGTTGCGCCTCTCATTGATGGCCAGCGAGTTCGATTCGTGGGACCGATCGCCGCCAAGGAACGCGCGTCGTTTCTCGGCGGCGCCGCGGCCCTCTTGCACCTGGTCAACTTCGACGAGCCGTTCGGATTCAGTGTTGCCGAGGCGATGGCCTGCGGAACCCCTGTGATCGCCGCCAGCCGGGGCTCCATGGCCGAATTGATCGATCACGGGACTACCGGCCTATTGGTGGGCGACGTCGAGGGTGCGGTCGAGGCGGTCAGGAGCCTTTCACTCATCGACCGGGCGTCCGTGCGCGCGGCCGCAGTGAGAAAGTTCAGTTCTGACCGGATGGTGGACGAGTATGTCGCTGTCTACGAGCAGGTGTTGGCCCGAGCCGGCGAGCCCCGAACCGGTGAGTTCCAACCCGCCAGCCCATTCCCCGCGTGAGCTCGACTTCTTGGCCACGAGGGCCGCGCCAAGACCGACCGCTATCCTTCGTCCATGTGGCCGCCGCCCCCAGGGGGAACGTGGGTCATCGATCTCGACGGTGTCATCTGGCTCACCGGCCTGCCGATCCCCGGAGTGGCGGAAGCGATCGCCGACCTGCGCACGGCCGGGGTGCGGCCCCTCTTCGCCACCAACAACTCCGCCCCCACGCGGGCCGAGCTCCATCAACGGATGGCCACCTGTGGCCTGGCGGTGCCCGACTCCGATCTCCTCAGCTCGGCCGACGTGGCGGCGGGCATGCTCGCTCCGGGCTCCTCAGCCCTCGTCCTGGCCGATGACGGGGTGCGTGAGGCGCTGACCAAAAGGGGTGTCCGGCAAGTCGCCCACGGTCCAGCCGATGCCGTCGTGGTGGGATGGACACGGTCGTTCACCTTCGACCTGGTGGCCGACGCGGCCCGGGCCGTCCGCGCCGGGGCCCGCCTGATCGGGACCAACGAGGATCCGAGCCACCCGACCCCCGATGGGCTCCTGCCCGGGACCGGCGCTCTCCTGGCTGCGGTGGCGACGGCAGCGGAGAGCGATCCCGAAGTTGCCGGCAAGCCACACCGACCGACGGCGGACGCCATCAAGGCACTCGCACCGGACAAAGACCTTCGGGTCGTGGTGGGGGACCGGCCGGCCACCGACGGCCTCCTGGCCGGGCAGCTGGATGTCCCGTTTGCGCTGGTCCTTTCTGGTGTCACCACGCCGCTGAACATTCCACCCGACGCCGGTGCGGCCACCGTGGCCGACGACCTGGCAACCCTGGTGCGAACAACCCTCGACCAATGGGCAAATTAGATGCTTGCGCATAGCTAGCACTTCGGATACTCTTGTTGCATGCCACGTAACGAACGAATCAAGAAGTACCTCGATGCAGGGGCCGTGTTCACGCAGGTGACCAGGGCTCGGGCCGAAGAGATCGTGCGAGAATTGGTGGGCGCCGGTGATATCCAGCGAGGCCAAGCACAGGAGTGGGTTGACCATTTGGTGGACCGGAGCCGCAAGACATCGGAGCAGGTGATCGAGCTGGTCCGTCGGGAGGTCTCCTCGCAACTGAGCAAGATCGACGCGTCCTCCTTGGAGTCCATCGCCAACCAGGTGGCCGAGATCATCAAGCGTTCGGCCGACGCCGGCCGGTCGGCCACGTCCGACATGACGAAGCAGGCCACCAGGACGGCCAAGACCGCCCGCGACGCCGCGCAGAAGGTGACGCCCAGGGTGGGCAAGAAGAAGCCGGCCGCCAAGAAGGCTCCCGCGGCCAAGAAGCCGGCGGCCAAGAAGGCCAGTGCGGCCAAGAAGGCCGCCAGCTGAACACCGGGGCCCGCCGTCGACTCGACACCGAGCTCGTACGGCGAGGTCTCGTCGCCACCCGGCAGGAGGCCCAGGCGGCCATAGCGGCTGGTGATGTGCTGGTCGCCGGTTCGCCGGCCGAGAAGGCGGCGCGCCTGGTGGCGCCGGCCGAGCCCATCGTGCTCACCGGACCGCCGGCACCATTTGTCAGCCGTGGGGGCCAGAAGCTCGACGCCGCCCTCACCCGGTTCGGCATCGGCGTGGTTGATCGACATGTGCTCGATACGGGGGCGTCCACCGGTGGCTTCACCGATTGCCTCCTCCAACGGGGTGCCGCCCACGTCTACGCCGTCGACGTGGGACACGGGCAGCTCGACCAGAAGCTGCGGGAAGACCCACGCGTCACCGTGCTCGAGCGGGTCAACGCACGCACCTTGACCCCCGAGATCATCCGGGAGGCGGACCCGACATTCAAGCCCTGCTCACTGCTCACGGCCGATCTCTCGTTCATTTCGCTGCGCTCGGTGGTGCCCACACTCTGTGGTCCGCTTGGACGGGCCGACGCCGAGCTCGTGCTACTCGTCAAGCCCCAGTTCGAAGCCGGCCGGGCCACCGTCGACCGCGGCAAAGGGGTGGTGCGGGACCCCGAGGTCTGGCTGGCGGCCCTGACCGGAGTGACGTCCGCCCTTCAGGACGCCGGAACCGGCATCATGGGGGCCATGGTTTCCCCCCTGACCGGCCCCGCCGGCAACGTCGAGTTCCTCCTGCACGCCCGCAAGGGAGTGCCGGGGCACGATGCGGTGGGTATGGCCGCCCTGCTTTCCGCGGCGGTCTCTGAGGCGGGAGGCCACCTGGACCCGGCCGCCAACCCGGGCTGATCGGGTCACCTCCCCATGCCGACGGTCACCTTCCTCGTGCATCCCGAGCGGCCGGATGCCCTGGCGCTCGCCCTCGAGACGGCGGCGTGGCTCACCTCCCGGGGTGATGCGGCGCGCATCCTCCAATTCAGTGCTCCTGACCTGGTGACCGAGGAGGGGGTGGAGGTCCACGTCGATGATGTCGACCTCGCCGGGACCACCGTGGCAGTCAGCCTCGGTGGGGACGGGACGTTCCTCCGTGTGGTGCGCTTGGCCTGGGCCAGGGAGGTGCCGGTCCTCGGAGTCAACTTCGGCCGGGTGGGCTACCTGCCGGACCTGGTGCCCGATCAGGTCCGGGAGGCGCTCACCAAGGTGTTCGACAAGAAGGCCGTCATCGAGTCCCGTTGCGCACTCGAAGTCACCATCTCCGACCGTTCTGTCGAAGATGACACCTCGGTGCTGCTCGCGCTCAATGAGGTCGTGCTCGAGAAGACCGACCGCGGCCATACCGTCCACCTGGCCACCTTCATCGACGGGGAAGAGGCGCTGACCTATTCGGCCGACGGGCTCATCATTGCCACCCCGACCGGCTCGACTGCCTACAGTCTCTCCGCCGGCGGTCCCATCCTCTCGCCCGCCCTGCGGGCCATGGTGGTCACGCCGGTGGCCCCGCACCTCTCGCTGGATCGCAGCCTCGTGCTGGCCGAAGACCAGAGGGTGATGGTGGAAATCGTGCCGGATCGGGCCGGCGTCCTGGTCATTGACGGACAAGAGATCGGGCGGCTCCAGCCGGGGGCGACCATCACCTGCCGGGTCGACCCGCGATCGGTCAGGGTCGTGCGCAACGAGCCCCAGAAGTTCGGCGGCATCCTTCGGGTCCGGCTCCTGGCCGACCGGGGAAACTAGGTCGACGGGCAACCGATGCTGGTCGAGCTGCGCGTACGCGACCTCGGGGTCATCGAAGACCTGTCCCTCACCTTCGGCTCCGGCATGACGGCCCTGACCGGAGAGACGGGCGCCGGCAAGACACTGGTGGTTGAGGCGCTGCACCTGGTGCTGGGCGGCCGGGCCAATCCTGACCTGGTGCGGGCCGGGGCCGGCGAAGCCCTGGTGGAGGCCCGCTTCGTCGTGGACGACGCTGGCGATGGGCCCGAAGTGGTCATCGCTCGCTCAGTGCCCGCCGCCGGACGGTCCCGCGCCTGGGTCAACGGGCGCATGTCACCCGTGAGCTCGCTCAGCGAGGCCGCGGCCGAGCTGGTGGAGATCCATGGGCAACACGAGCACCAGTCCCTGACCAATCCGGCCGCGCAGCGCAATGTGCTCGACGCCTTCGCCGGGACGGACCTGGCTCCCGTCCAGTCCATCCGGGCCCGGATCCGTGCCCTCGAAACGGCCGTGGCCGACCTGGGGGGCGATGAGAAGCAGCGGGCCCGGGAAGCCGATGTGCTCTCGTACCAGGTCGACGAAATCGCCTCGGCGGGCCTCTCGGACCCCGAGGAGGAGAGCGGCTTGCGCATGGAGGAAGACCGACTGGGCGATGCCGCGGCCTACCGGGAGGTGGCGTCGCTGGCCCTCGGTCTCCTCGACCCGGTGTCGGGCAATGAAGGGGCGGGCGCCCTCGACCTGCTCGGACAGGCGGGGAGTGCCCTCAGTGGGCGCGAACCGTTCGATGAGTACCGGGAGCGGATCGCCGCTTCGGCCGTCGATCTCTCCGACGTCGCCCGCTCACTTCGTGATGAGGTCGACGGCTGGCACGACGACCCGACCCGCCTGGCCGAGGTGCAGGAGCGACGGCGCCTGCTGACCGGGCTCCGGCGAAAGTACGGGGAGGACCTCCTGGCGGTCAAGGCTTTCGCCAAGGAGGCGGCCACCCGGTTGGAAGTGTTGCGGGACGCCGAGGGCGCCGCGGCCCGCCTGGACGGCGAGCAGGCCGTTCTCCGGGAAGAACTCGCGGTGGCCGAGGCCGCCATTCGGAAGGTCCGGGCCAGGGCGGCCGGGGGCTTCGCCTCCCAGGTGGGGGAGCGACTGGCCGATCTGGGCATGGCTGGTGCCCGGGTGGAGATGCGGGTCGCTGCGGACGGCACCGGGGAACCGGTGGAACTGGCTCTGGGGGCCAACATCGGAGAGGCAGTGCTGCCGCTGGCCAAGGCGGCGTCAGGGGGCGAACTGGCGCGGGCCATGTTGTCCATCCGCCTGGTCGGCCTCGGTGGCCCCCAGACGATGATCTTCGACGAGGTCGACGCCGGCGTGGGGGGAAGTGCCGCGCTGGCCTTGGGCCGGGCCCTCCACGAGGTCTCGCTCACCCGGCAGGTCCTCGTGGTGACCCACCTGGCCCAGGTGGCGGCGCAGGCCGACCATCAGATCAGCGTGCTCAAGCAGGAAGTGGGGGGGCGGACCGTGACCTCGGCGTCGGTGGCGGACGGGGAGAATCGGGTCATCGAGCTCTCGCGCATGCTGTCGGGGCATCCCGACAGTGACGCCGCTCGGGCCCACGCCCGCGAACTGCTGACGGTTAGCGACGGACCCTCGAAGTAGGGCTGCGGTATCCCGGTCCACCACAACCACGCCGCCTTTCGATTATCGTGGCCCGGTGCACCGATCATATGAACCGACCTTCGGCGCCCAGCAGGTGGCGTGAACAAATTCATCTTCGTCACCGGTGGTGTCTCGAGTTCTCTCGGTAAGGGCCTCACCGCCTCCTCACTCGGCCGACTCCTCAAGTGCCGTGGACTCCGGGTCACGATGTGCAAGCTGGACCCGTACATCAATGTCGATCCCGGAACGATGAATCCCGGTGAGCATGGCGAGGTGTTCGTCACCGAGGACGGCGCCGAGACCGATCTCGACCTGGGCCACTACGAGCG
>PNAT01000064.1 GCA_003169675.1 Acidimicrobiaceae bacterium | reverse complement strand
AGCATGAACCGGAATTTCACACGCCGTCGTCCATAAGGAGCCGCGGTATCACCGCGGTATTTCAGCGGTCTTTATCTGAGCCCAGACTCGGACATACCCTCTGAACAGGGATTTCTATGGAGGCGGCGCCCGGATTCGAACCGGGGTACGGGGCTTTGCAGGCCCCTGCCTAAACCACTCGGCCACGCCGCCGTGACAGCAGGCGGGTCAGCCTAGTGGGCGGGGTACCTACCTCCGGAAGCGGGATACCACCCAGAAAACTCCACCGATGAGTCCGATCACCACGGCAATCTTGACCATCGTGAAGATGAAGCCGATGATGCCGCTCAGGACCCAAAAGGCGACAATGACCCCCACCACGCCTACTGCAGTCATGGCAGCCAGGTGGGTCAGGGTTACCGGGCTCTTGTCCTCACGACGGCTTATGTCTTTGCTCACGACCCCAATGCTACGTTCCCGCCATGGTCGCCGAGACGTCACTCCGCCAGAGGCGCCGCCGGCTCCTGGACCAGCCTCACCTCCGAGGCGACGATTTCTGCCACGATTACTCCGCCGAGGTTGATGCCTGGCTGTCCGATCTGGCAGAACGGGCGGCCGGCGACTCCAAGCGGCACCTGGCCCTGCTGGCCGTGGGCGGGTACGGCAGGGGCGTCTTGTGCCCCTACAGCGACCTCGATGTAGTGCTGGTCCACACCAAGCATCGAGATATACGAGCCGTGGCCGATGCCATTTGGTACCCCGTCTGGGATGAAGGAGTACATCTCGATCATTCGGTGCGCCGCCCCGCCGAAGTCCTCGACGCAGCCGCCGTCGACGTCCGGGTGGCTCTCGGTCTCCTCGATGCCCGGCTGGTGTGGGGCGAAGCCAAGGTGGCTGATCCCCTTTTAGAGAAGGCCCGTGCCGCATGGCACGATCGCCTGGGCACCAAGTACCTCCCCCTCCTGGCGTCGCAGATGTCGGAACGACGAGCCGCCGCCGGTGATGTGGCTTTCCTCCTGGAGCCCGACCTGAAGGAGAGTCATGGCGGACTGCGCGATGTCAACGTCCTGCGCGCCATTTCGGAATACGCCCCCCTGTTGCCGGAATACGCCGATCTGGCCTCGCTCGAACCGGCGACGTCGCTCCTGACCACCATCCGGGTCGAGCTCCATCGCATGGCCAACCGGGAACACGACAGGCTGTTGCTGCAAGATCAGGACCAGGTGGCTGACGTACTCGGATTTCCCGACGCCGACGCGCTCATGAGCGCGGTGTCGGCCGCCGGACGGCAGATCGCCTGGGTCAGCGACGACGTATGGCGCCGGCGTCGCCTGTGGGACCCGACCCCGCATACCCGCCATCGCTTCCGGCGCAACGCACCCGATGTGCAGCCCACGCAATCCCGCGTCGGGCTCGGTCCTGACATGGTTGAGATCGATGGGGAAGTGGCGCTCACCCCGACAGCCAGCGTCTCGGAAGACTCATCCCTCGCCTTTCGGTTGGCCCTCACCGCGGCCGAGCTGGACCGGCCCATCGCCAAGAGTTCATTGCACCGGCTGGCCGACCGCATGCCGCCTCCGGGTGACCCGTGGCCCGCCGAGGTCAAAGACGCCCTGGTGGGCCTCCTGGCCGTGGGGCGTCCCGCCATCGACAAATTGGAGTCTCTGGACCAGCACGGACTGCTGGTCCGGCTCATCCCCGAATGGGCAGCGGTGCGCAACACACCGCAGCGAAACGCCTACCACACGTTCACCGTCGATCGTCATCTCCTCGAAGCGGCCGCCCTCGCATCCGAGCTCACCGATGCGGTGGAGCGCCCCGACCTGCTCCTCATTGGCGCCTTGCTTCATGACATCGGCAAGGGATTCCCCGGTGACCACACCGCGGTTGGCATGGAGGTCGTCCACCGGCTGACCACGCGCATGGGCTTCTCCACGCATGACGTGGCCATCATGGTGAACCTGGTACGCCACCACCTCCTCCTGCCGGACACCGCAACGAGGCGTGATCTCGACGACCCCGCCACCATCACCACTGTGGCCCGCGCTGCCGGCGACCGGCTGACGTTGCACCTCCTGGGCGCGCTGACCGAGGCGGACAGTCGCGCCACCGGGCCCTCGGCCTGGGGGACATGGAAAGCCGGGCTCGTGGCGGAACTGGTGAGTCGGGCCGATCGTGTGCTCCAGGGCCAGAGCGAGCCCACGAGAGCCGATCCGATTCTCGAGGCGCACCGGGGCCTGATCGATGAGGTCCGTCGCAACGGGCAGCCGTCGGTGTTGCTCCAGCCACCCCAGGTGATTGTGGCCGCCCCGGACCGCAGTGGACTCTTCTCCTCGGTGGCCGGCGCTTTGGCGCTGCACGGCATGGACGTGCGGGCGGCCAACGTGAGCGGGGAAGACGGCGTGGCCGTCGAAGTGTTCACGGTCGAGGTAGCCCACGGGACGTGGCCGGACACCGCCAAACTGCGGGAAGATCTGGTGGCGGTGCTCTCCGACCAGATGGCCATCGGCGAGCGGCTCTCCGAGCGGCAGTTGGTGTACCCGGCCCGCCGGCCGTCGGCCGCCCACACGCCCGAGCGGGACATCACGTTCGACAATGGGGCTTCGGACAGCGCCACCGTCATAGAGGTGCGGGCACCAGACGAAGTCGGGCTCCTGTACCGCATCACCGCCGCCCTGTTCGAAGCTGACCTCGATGTGGTCTCCGCCCGGGTCTCCACCTTGGGCGAACTCGTGGTGGACGCCTTCTACGTGCGGGAGTCCAATGGATCCAAGGTGACCGATGAGAGTCGACTGGCCGACGTTACGGCGGCCATGTGGGTCGCCCTCGGAGCTTGAGGACAGAGAGTCACTGGTAGAATGTCCGCGACATGGCCGCGGGATTGCACGCACAGAGACGTTCGGGCCCGCGCCTGTGGGTGATCCTGGCGGCATGTGCCGGCGCGCTGGTGATCGTGGCCAGTGGGCTCCTCTTCGCCACCCGCGACCACGGATCTCCGGCATCGGCCACTGCGACGGCAACGCCCAAGCTGACGGTCCTCTCCGCGTCACCCACCGGACCCGGCGTCGCTGCCGGCTCGAGCGTGTCGGTGCGGTTCTCCGCTGATCTGGCTCCGGGAAGTCCCCTGCCGACAATGACTCCGGCCATACCCGGACGGTGGGCGGTGCTCTCGCCATCGCTCCTGCAGTACCAGTCCAGCGGGCCGCTGGTAGCTGGCTCCACTGAATCCATCACCATCCGTGGTGGCGCCGGTGGTGTCGAAGGTGCGCGGGGACAGCGCATGGTGCACACGGTGACCGACGCCTTCACGGTCGCTGCGGGTTCCACGCTGCGGCTGCAACAGCTCCTGGCCGAGCTCGGCTACCTCCCCCTTGCGTTCACCGCGGCCGTTCCGGTGACGTCCCCCGCCCAAGAAGGCAACGACCAGGTGGGCAGTTTCTCCTGGCGTTGGGTTGATCAGGCCATGGCGCTGGGCCCCTTGTGGACACCGGGGACCGACAACGTCATCACCAAGGGCGCCGTCATGAACTTCGAGGCGCAGCATGGACTGAAGGCAGACGGTGTGGCCGGGCCACTCGTATGGAGCGACCTGCTCACTGAGGTCCAGAGTGGTCAGGGCGACCCGCTCCCCTATGACTACGTCGTGGTGAGCAAGACCTTGCCCCAGACGGCCACCGTGTACGACAACGGCGCGTCGGTGTACAAGACACTGGTCAGCACGGGTGTGGCTGCGGCACCGACGGAAAGCGGGACGTGGCCGGTCTTCCTCCGCTACACCGTCACGACCATGTCGGGCACCAATCCCGACGGCACCAAGTATGTCGACCCGGGCATCCCGTGGGTGAGCTACTTCCACGGCGGCGATGCGTTGCACGGGTTTGTCCGGAGTTCCTACGGCTTCCCCCAGAGCGTCGGGTGTGTCGAGATACCCCCGGCCAACGCCAAGGTGATCTACCCCCTCACTCCCATCGGGACGCTGGTCACCGTCCGGTAAAGGGCCCGGCCCCTGGCGGGTGGCCCAGAGTCCTATCCTCTCCCCCACCATGCGCATCGTCGGGATCATCGGAAAAGTCCTGATCGCAGGGGGCATCACGCTGCTCCTCTTCACGGCCTACCAGATCTGGGGTACCGCCATACAGGAGGCTCACACCCAGTCCGCGTTGCGCAGCTCCCTCGAGCACGAGACCCGGAATGCACAGGTGCGACGGGCGCTGGCCGAGGCAACAGCGCTGGCCAAATTGCCCACTGGTCCCCCGGTGGCCGCCGCCACCACAAGCGCACCGGCCGAAGGCAAGGCCGTCGGCGAACTCCGGATTCCCGCCATCGGACTCAACCAGGTGGTGGTCGAAGGGACCAACACCCAAGATCTCCGCAAGGGTCCTGGTCACTACACCGGCACCCCGCTCCCCGGACAGACCGGCAACGCGGCCATCGCCGGCCATCGCACCACGTACGGCCATCCCTTCTACAGCCTCAACGTCCTGAAGGTCGGGAACCCGATCGTCGTGACCTCCATTCAGGGGATCTTCGTGTACGACGTGACCAAGACTCAGGTCGTGGCACCCTCCAATAGCAGTGTCATCGCCAACACCCCCGGTGTCCACCTCACCTTGACCACCTGCAATCCGCGCTTCAGCGCCAGCACCCGCCTCGTCGTCACGGGCGTGCTGGCCCATTCGCAACTCTTCGCCAACCCGGGGCTGCCCCGGGGCGTCGCCAAAAGACCGAAGAGCAACAACCTGGCCGGGGACTCCAATGGCCAACTCAAAGACGCCATCTTCTGGGGAGCCCTGGTCCTGATGGCCGGAGCCGTCATCCTCCTGCTGGCCCACCTGTTCCCGCGGCCGCGGTGGATCATCTACGTCGTCGGAACGGCCGGCCTCCTCGTGCCGCTCTACGTGTTCTTCGGAGCCATCTCCCCGTTGTTACCCGCCAGCTTTTAGCGACATGCCCGATTGGACGTTGCCCGAGCAGTTCCACGCCTTCGCGGAGTCGGCCGGGCGTGACGGGGGCAGCACCTATGCCGCCATCTGCCACGGGGTGGCCGACGACCCTTTGGTGCTGGCCCTGATGGGCGAGGCGCCTCGTGCGCAGCGGCGGCCCAACTTGCTGATGGCCGCCGTCCATTTCCTTCTCTTGGGCGGGACGGACCATCCCCTGTCGGCGCACTACGACACGGTGTATCCGCCTCAAGAAGACGGCCGGCGGCCCGATGGCACCAATGTCGCTGTGGTGTTCGCCGACTTCTGCCGGTGCCACCACGACGCCCTGCTCCCCTTGATGACCACGCGGAGCACGCAAACCAATGAGGTGGGGCGTTGTGCCGGGCTGCTGCCGGCGTTGTGCCACATCGCCGCCGGGGCGGAGCGGGACCAGCCCCTCTCCCTGCTTGACCTGGGGACCTCGGCCGGGCTCAATCTGCTGTTCGACGAATTCAGCTACCTCTACCGCCAACGCTCCGACGGCTCGGTCCTGGGCGCCGGACCTTCCACGTCGGACGTCGCCATTGAGGCCACGGTGCGCAACGACCTTTCCAAGCTCCCGACACTCGTTGTGCCCGCGGTGGCGGAACGGGTCGGCCTGGACCTCTCCCCTCTCGACCCGACCTCGGAGGACGACGCCCGCTGGCTCGAGGCCTGCTTGTGGCCGGACAACCTGCCCCGCTTCAACCGACTGCGGGCGGCGCTGGCCGTGGCCCGGGCGACCAGCCACCCGCCACGCCTCGAACGTGGTGACCTGGTGGACGACCTGGCCCGGGTGGCCGGCACCATCGATCCGACCGGCCCGCTGGTGGTGCTCCACACCTGGGTGGCCGCCTACCTCACACCGGAGCGGCAACGTGCGCTGGTCGACGAGGTGCAGACGCTGGCCGGGTCACGTCTCGTGCACCATCTCTATGCCGAGTCGCCCCATGAGGTCCCTGGACTGGAGGCCCCACCATCATCGGAATCGGCCCAGAGGTCCGACTTTGTCACCGCGCTCGTGCACTCGGGGCCGAATGGGGCGGTCCCGGTCCGCCTGGCCGACATGCACCCCCACGGAAGGTGGATCCGCTGGTGGCCTTAGGAAGGACCCCACGGAGCGTCGCGGCGAGCCGGGACCTGCACCCCGTCCTCGTTGACCATGGCGACCGACCCCACCGAGGCCCGGCCGAAACGGTTGCGGATGGCGTCGACGGCTGCCGTGACGTCCTGCCAGGACTGCTCGTGTGACGTGGCGCTCTGCGTGCCATCGGCCTGACCGTCCCCGAGGTCGAACGAAAGCTGGTCCCCACCCCCCTCCAGGAGGCCCGAGGCGCTGACCCCGAGCAGCCGCACGCCCTCGCCGGGATCGATGCCGCCCAGGAGGGCCGCCGCCACGCGGCCGATGGCGCCGCCGGTGCTGATGGCGCGGCCCAGGGTGTGAGAGCGCGTGTGCAGGGACAGGTCCTTGAGCTTCACCTTGACGGTCACCGTCCGGGCCGAGCTCGAGGCACCCCGCAGCATGGTGGCCACCGATTCAGCCATGCGCAGCACGTGGCGTTCGAGCTCGGACGGATCAACCAGGTCCTGGCTGAACGTCTCCTCATGCCCGATCGACTTGGCGGGCCGATTGGGTGTGACTGGGTCGGGATCCTCCCCCCGGGCCAGGGCGGACAGGTGGACCCCGCTGGCCTGTCCCAAGCGGCGGACCACGGTGTCGACCGGGAGTGCGGCCAGGTCGCCCACCGTCTGCACCCCCAATTCGTGCAGACGCTTGGCCGTGGCCGGACCGACGCCCCACAACGCCTCCACGTCGTGCCCATGGAGAAATTCCAACTCGGTGTCGGACCCGACCATGACCACCCCGAGCCCCGGTTCCAGGCCGGCGCGGCTGACCCGCGGTTTGGCCGCCCGGGAGGCCAGCTTGGCGATCATTTTCGAGCGACCGATCCCCACCGCGCAGTCCAGGCTGAGCTCGTCGCGCACCCGCTGGCGCAGGTGGCGCGCGATCAACTCAGGTGGCCCGAGTAGGCGCAGAGCACCGGCGATATCCAAGAAAGCCTCGTCGAGACCGATCGGCTCGACCATGGGTGTGATGTCACCGAGGATCTGGTGCAGCTGGCCGCTGATCTCGGCGTAGCGCCCGTGCCGACCGGGCAGGAAGATGGCCTGCGGGCAGAGCTGGCGCGCCCGCAGCGACGGCATGGCCGACCGCACGCCGTACGCCCGGGCCTCGTAGGTGCACGACGCCACCACGCCCCGTGCACCCGCCCCGCCGACAATGACGGGTTGGCCGGCCAATGTCGGGTCGTCGAGCACCTCGACCGAGGCGTAGAAGGCGTCCATGTCGACGTGGAGGATGGTGGGGATTTCACCCACCGAGCGTCAGCCGCCGGAAACCCTCGGCGAACGAGGTGCCGGCTCTTCGACCCTCCTCCTCGGCCCGACGGCGGACGGCTTCTCCGGCCCACCCTTGCGCATCGGCGAATTGGGTGCGGTGGCACTCGACGGCGGCGGCCTTGCACTCGATGGTGTCGGTGACATCCACCCACACGTCGGGCTCGAGTGTCCCCGAGAGCAGCACGGTGGCCACCTGGTGGGGCGGGCCGGCGTCGGGGAAGTAGAGCGGGAGCGCGGCGGCGGGCGACACGGCATCCAACAGGGCGGTGCCGGCGATGCGATGGTCCCGGTGATTGAAGTACTCCTGGCCGAAGAAGAGGGCGGACGGGTCGTGCCCGCAGACCACATCGGGGCGCAGAAGCCGCACGCGCTCGACCAGGGTGCACCGGAACTCGTCGGAGTCGACCAGTTCACCATCGGGGAAACCCAGGCTGGTCACACTGGTCAGCCCGATGATGGCCGAGGACGCCTCCAATTCACCGGCGCGGGCGGCGGCCAGCTTCTTGGGCACCGCCTTGGGGTTGAAGCTCCCCTTCCCCCCGTCGGTGCACACCACCAGGTGCACCGCACTTCCCGCCTTGGCCCAGCGGGCCAGCGTGCCACCGCAGGCGACATCGGCGTCGTCGGGATGGGCGTAGACGGCCAGCGCCACTCCGGGTGTGTCATCCATCATCTCCGCTTGGGCTCCGTCGTCTTAGTCAAGAGTCCGGCCTCGCGCTGGAAGTCGCCCGCTTCTTCGAAGCCCTTGTAGACGCTGGCGAAGCGCAGGTAGGCCACGTCGTCGAGGGCCTGGAGGCGCTCGAGCACCGCCACGCCGACCTGCTGGCTACTGGGCTCGGCCGTCTCGGCCCGCAGGGCATCCTCGACTACCTGGGCCAGCTCCTCCATCTGCAATTCGGTCACCGGCCGGTTCTTGCAGGCCGACCGCACGCCCGCCACCAGCTTTCCCCGGTCGAACGGCTCCCGCAGCCCAGTCCGCTTGATTACCCACAGGGGGACCTCCTCCATCCGCTCGAAGGTCGTGAAGCGCCGACCGCAGCCGAGGCATTCGCGGCGGCGGCGGATGGCGGCGCCATCTTCGGCCAGGCGTGAATCGACGACGCGATCGTCATCGACTGCGCACCATGGACATCGCACACCGCCGACGATAGTCAGGGAATGAACAGATGCTCCCCAGGCACCACGACGGTGGAACCGATCTCATCGGCCAGGCGCTGCGTCATGCCGGCCACGTTCACACTGTCGGCTCGGCCGGCGATGGAGGCCAGGGTGTCGCCGCTCTTCACCACGTACTCCTGCCCGGCCAGCGGCGCGGCACCGGCCAGGGGTCTCCCGCCCAGGGCCCGGATGGGCAGCATAAGCAGCACCAGGAGGGCGAGCACGAACCCGACCAGGAGCACCCGGTGACGGCGGGTGCGGGCCGACGGCCCCTGTCGACGAGGCGGGGCGGCCACCAGCTGAAGCCTGGAGTGGAACATTTCGTACTCGAGCTCATATGCGACCGACACGGCGTCTCCTTATCCGAACACCTGTTCGCTTACCCTGCATTGGACCACGAACACCTGTTCGGTGTCAACACATCCCTCGAACACCTGTTCGTGGGCCATATTCGACCCTAGGAAAGGGGTGTGACACACCAGATGGCGAACAGATGTTTGCTTTGGGTGCCCAGCTTCGCTATGTTGGGTGGTCACGAACGGATGTTCGCCCCCTCTCCGGGGTGCCGGGAGGGGGACGGGGTCACCACAAGGAGGAGCCAATGGCCGAGGTCCTGAGCGGGAAGCGGCAGCAGATCCTCACCTTCATCGCCGACAGCCAGCGTGATCGGGGCTATCCCCCGTCGGTGCGCGAGATCGGCGAGGCGGTGGGACTGGCCTCCTCGGCCACCGTGCACACGCACCTAGCGGTGCTCCAGCGGGAGGGCTACCTGTCCCGGGACCCGAGCAAGCCGAGGGCGATCCAGGTCCACTACGACCCGGCCTCGACCATGAGCATGGCCACCTCCGCCGTGCGCAACGTGCCGCTCATCGGAGACGTGGCCGCCGGGACCGGCGTCCTGGCCCACGAGAACGTGGAAGAGCTGCTGCCGATGCCCGAGCAATTCACCGGCACCGGGCCCACCTTCATGCTGCGCGTGCGTGGTGACTCCATGATGGACGCCGGGATCTTCAGCGGCGACTACGTGGTGGTCCGCCAGCAGCCCGAGGCGGAGAACGGTGACGTGGTGGTGGCCGGGATCCCCGATGATGAGGCCACGGTCAAGACCTTCAGTCGTCGCGACGGCCGGGTCGTCCTCACCCCGGCCAACCCCGCTTTCGAGCCCATGGTCTTCGACGGGGACGACGTGACGATCTTCGGCAAGGTCGTCACCATCGTGCGCCAGCTTTGAGGCTCCGCCCTATTTGAGGAGGCGCGACAGTCGGCGGTCGGCCAGTATCTTGCCGCCGGTCTGACACGTGGCGCAGTAGGTCATCTCGTAGGACTCGAAGGACACCCGGCGCAAGGTGTCGCCACACCCGTTGGCCGGGCACGGTTGGCCGAACTTTCCGTGCACGGCGAAGCGTGCGCCCAGCTTGGCCTCGGACAGCCCTCCGGTGCGCGTGCGCTCGAGGGTGAGCGCCTGGTCGAGCACCGTCGTGGTGGCGGTGAGGAGGCGCTCGCGTTCGTCCGGCGTGAGTGCGCCGAGCGCGGCGAAGGGCGAGAGGCGGGCCCGGTGCATGATGTCGTCCCCCCAGCCGCGCCCGATGCCGACCACCACGTGCTGGTCGCGCAGGTCGGTGTGCAGGCGCCGGTTGCTGTCGCTGGTCCGGATGAGGTGCGCGAATGGCGTGCTGCCCGGCTCGGGTCCGAGGCCGGCCAGTGGGCCGTCGTCGCCGGGCGCCAGGATCCACCAGGATGCCTTGCGCTGCGTGCCGTGCTCCCGGATGAGGATGGCCCGCTCGTCGTGCGCGCCATCGCCGAAGACGAAGCGGGCCACGCCGCCGCGGGGCTTTGTGGACTTGGCAGGCACCTCCATGTCGAGCCGCCCGGCCCCGGAGAGGTGGAGGACGACGCGGGTCCCGCGGCCGAAGGTCCACACCAGGTACTTGGCCCGCCGGCCGACGGAGGTGAGCGTCTGGCCGCAGAGAGCTTCAGCCGGCGGGGCGAATGTCTTGAGGGAGGAGAAGCCGAGGAGCTCTGTGCGGCGCAGGGTGGTACCCGAAGCGAATGCGTGGAGCCGTTCGGACAGCGCCTGCATTTCGGGGAGCTCGGGCACTGCCACAATGTTCGCATGACCTACACGCACGGACACCACGAGTCGGTGCTGCGCAGCCATACCTGGCGCACGGCCGAGAACTCGGCCGCCTACCTGATGCCCCACCTGTGCTCCGGCTTGCAGCTCCTCGACATCGGCTGCGGGCCGGGAACCGTCACGGTCGACCTGGCGCGCCTGGTCGCCCCGGGCCCCGCCATCGGCGTGGACTCCTCGGCCGAGGTGGTGGCCCAGGCGAAGGAGTACGCGTCGAACCGGGACCTGCCCAATCTCCGCTTCGAGGTAGGTGACCTGTTCGCTCTGGCCTTCGAGGACGAGTCCTTTGATGTGGTCCACGCCCACCAGGTGCTCCAGCACCTGGACAACCCGGAGGCCGCGCTGGTCGAAATGCGCCGGGTCCTGCGCCCGGGCGGCGTGCTGGGGGCTCGGGACGGTGACTTCGGCGCCTTCACCTGGGCGCCGGCCGACCCGGTGCTCGACCGCTGGATGCAGCTCTACCTGTCCCTCACCACGCGCAATGGCCACAATGCGCTCGTCGGCCGGTCCTTGTTGGCCCTGGCCCATCAGGCCGGGTTCGAGGACGTCACCGTATCGAGTTCGAACTGGATCTTTGCCGACCCTGTGGCCCGGTCCTGGTGGGGCGGCCTGTGGGCCGACCGGGTGCGCTATTCCCGCTTCGCCGAGCAGAGCGTCGAGTACGGGCTCAGCGACACCGCCGAATTGGACTCGATCGCCCAGGCCTTCCTCGGCTGGGCTGCCTCAGACGACGGCGTCTTCATCGTCCCCCACGTGGAGATCCTGGCCCGGGGTTAGTCGGCCCAGAGCTTGTCGGTGTAGGTGTCGGTGCCCGGAATCGTGGGGATGAAGGGTAGCGCCGCCACCACGGTGCCCTTGCCTGACGCCTCCAACCGGCGCCGGTGCTCGGCGATGACCGGCTCCCACGCCACCTCTGGTGGCGTTTTGAGGAACCACAGCAGCAGGGTGCGGCGATCGCTGGCCGCCTCACGGGGCACATCTCCGGGCGCATCGACCTCGAGGGCAATGGGCGTGAAAGCAGCCACCAGGTCGGCATCGGTGCCCGGCAGGAGCCCGGGCAGGTGCTCGGTGCGCAACCATTCCCATAACCCCTCATTGGTGATGCCCTCGGCCCGGTCGATGAAGACCGTGACGAAGCCGCGGTAGGGGTGATCCAGCGCCAGTTCGACAGGGACCCCATCGGGATCCCGGCGCTGCTCCCAGCAGAAGGTGTACAGCAGCGTGTGCACGTGATCGCGCTGATCGAACATGCGCCCCGCCGCGTGCAGCGCATTGACCTGGCGCAGAGCCCAGCGGTTCCAGATGTCGTGGTAGCCCTGGAGGACCCAGTAGACCGACACGTAGGACCCCCGTGACGGCTCACCGGTGATCAGCGAGGGGTCGGGGTCTCGTAGGGCCTTGAGCCCGGCCGTGGCCACGAAGCGGCGGCCGGCGAAGTTGTACGGCCCCACCATGCACCCGGCGTAGAAGTGGTCCCGCTCATACCAGCGGTTGTACGCCACCTCGTGGCCGCGCCGTGGCTCAACCACCGTGAGCAACATCGACCCCAGCTTGACGGGTTCGGCCTCCGCGCCCACCTCAATGGGGCGTCGCTTCTTGGGTGCGGCATCTTCGGACATGGGATGCGAACCTAACAGCTGCCCGGATGGGTCAGACAGTCCCCGACGCCACCGCCTGTCCGCTCGGGACGACCGACCCACCCGCCGGTTCAACGGTGACGCTGAGCTTCGAAAGCGGCGCCGTCGTGGCCACGGTGAAGGTCGCCTGCCGTGGTGAGGGGCCCAGGAGGCCGAGCGAGATCGGCTTGTTGGCGATGGTGCCCCACAGTTGGTAGGTGTGGTGGGAGGCCAGGGTGGGCAGGGTTGAGGAGATCAGGTAGCCCCGCCCGTCGGGCACCACCACGAACCGAGCCAGTTCGGCCTGACCGGCGGTCTCGAGGGTGACCACCTGGTGTCCCGGCACCTCGAGCGCGGCCGCCACGGTCTCGGCCGTGCCGACCCGCGCCAAGGATTGATAGTGCGCCACCCGATCGTCGGCCCGCACCAGTCCGACTCCCAAGAGGGCGGCCACCGCGGCGGCGGCCACGGCCAGGGCACCCAGGGTGGCCATGGGTCCCCGGAGGCGGCCACGGCCGGTTGCGTCCGGAGCTCCTTCGGTGGAGCGGTCCCCGGCCACCAGGCGCGGCATGGGGGGAGGTTCTTCGTCTCCGCGTTCGGGGAGGCGGCTGGCGATGTTCGACCACAGGCCCTCGGGAAGGGGCTCCACCGAGTTGCCCATGGCGGCGGCCACTGCGCTCATGGCGTCCAGCTCACTGCGGCAGCGCGGGCAGGTGGCCAGGTGGTCCTCGACCTGCCGCCGTTCCTCATCCTCCACGGCATCGAGTGCAAAAGAGGCCAGGAGCTCGCTCGCTGCATCGTGCGTGATCACGCACCCACCTCCTGTACTCCTGCGGCCATCAAGAGGTCCCGCATGCGCCGCATACCGTTGCGGATCCGGCCCTTGACCGTTCCCTCGGGCTGCCGGAGCAACCGGGCCACCTCTTGGTACGTGTGGCCTTCGAAGTAGGCCATCTCAATGGCCCGCCGCTCCTCGCCCGGCAGTTCGCCCAGGGCCTGGGCCACCTGGTCCGCCAGGGCAAGATCCCAGATCTCGTGGTCCATGTCATAGGCGGCCGTGGCCGTGCGCTGCGCATTCCTCTCTTCCCGGAGGCGGCGGGAGTTGAGGGACCGGACAGCGTCCACGGCACGCCCGTGCGATTGGGCCAGCAGGTAGGAGCGCAGGGAGCCACGTGAGGCATCGAAGCGGTCCGGCTGGTCCCACAGGCGCAGGAAGACCTCCTGCGTCACGTCCTCGGCCTCAGCCGAATTGTTGAGCACCCGGCGGGCCAGCCCGTAGACGGCACCGCCGTGACGGCGATAGGCCTCGGCCAGGGCCACCTCGCTGTAGCGCGCGATGGAGGTGACGAGCTGAGCGTCGCTGACATCGCCGATCTGCTGCATCCATGTCCTGTTCGGAGCCACCGCGTCGGACGGATGTTCGATATTTTTCCCATCCGGACGTAGCCTGTGGTCCGAATAGTAGGCGTTATGAAAACGACCATCGATTCCTACAGAGCTCGGGCGGGTAAACTCAACCTTGACGGCATCGTCTTCGACGACTTCAAGGATCAGCCGTTGCCGCCCGATGCACTGCGCACGCTGCGCTACATGCACGACGTGGAGCACCATACGGTCTGCTATCTCCGTGACCTGCTGCTCACACCGGCGCACCAGGACCCCGAGATCACGTCCTTCCTGTCCTGCTGGGTCTTCGAGGAGATGTGGCACGGAGAAGCAATCGGTCAGGTGCTCGAAGCCCATGGTGAACAAGCCGGGGTGCCCCGCATCGCGGCCCTGCGGCTGGGACGGCGCCGCCGTGAGGCCATCACCACCTTCAGCACCATCGGCTCGGCGGCCTTCGCCGGGCGTGCCTTTGTCGCCCTGCACATGACGTGGGGCGCCATCAACGAGTGGACGACGCAGGCCGGCTACGCCCGCCTGTCTGACACCGCCGGACATGCCACCTTGCGGGAATTGCTGCGCCGCATCATGAAACAGGAGGGTGGCCACATCGATTTCTACGCGTCCGAGGCCGGGCACCGATTGGGCGAGAATCCCAAGGCCCAGAAGTTGACCCGGTTCGCGCTCAAGCACATGTGGCGGCCGGTGGGTTCGGGCGTCATGCCCAAAGAAGAAGTCGGGTTCATGGTCACCTATCTCTTGAGCGGGGACAAGGGCGCCGACGTGGTGGACCGCATCGACCGCCGGGTGGACTGCCTGCCCGGCCAGGACGGTCTGCACCTCCTGAGGGGAGCGGTGGAGAAGTTCGCCGCCTAGCGGCCGATCAGGGCCGCCAGCACCTCACGGGTCCGTTCCAATTGGGCCCGGGTCACACACTCGTCCGGGTGGTGGGCCAGCAGGGGGTCACCAGGTCCGAAGTTGGCTGCCGGCACGCCGTGCTCCCAGAACGACGCCACATCCGTCCAACCCACCTTGGCCGAAGGCGACGCCCCGGAGCGCTCAACCAATGCGGCCAGGAGCGGGTGGTCCAGGGAGGGTGGCGCGCCATCGGCGGCGTCCAGGACCTCCCAGGTGTCACCTTCGTCGGGGTCGAAGGTGCCCTCGAGCAGTTGGCGCAGCGCGCCCTCGGCCTCGGCCCGCCGGCGGTCAGGTGCGTAGCGCAGGTTGAGGGTCACGCTGGCCGCGTCGGGCACGACGTTGCCCGCCACTCCCCCGTCCACGGCCACCGCCTGGAGTTGTTCGGCATAGGAACAACCGCCCAGAACCACCACCCGGCTCTCCCATGCGGTCACGGCACTGAGCAGTGGAGCCAGGCGATGGATGGCGTTGCGCCCGGTGAAGGGACGGGCGGTGTGGGCCCGTATACCGGTCAATGAGATCCGCACCCGCATGGTGCCCTGGCAGCCAGCCTCGACCAGCGCCGCCGTCGGCTCGCCCAAAATGGCGGCGTCGCCATCCAGGAGTTCGGGGCGTTGCTGCCAGAGTTGCAGCAACCCGCTGTCGGCCCGCCCCACCTCCTCGCGGGCATAGAAGCACCAGGTCAGATCCACCGCCGGTGCGGGGGTGGTTGTGGCCAGGTCGAGCATGACGGCCAGGCCGCCCTTCATATCGGCGGCCCCGACCCCCCACACGGTGTCGCCCTCCACCCGGGCAGCGGCGTTGCCGGCCGGTGGCACCGTGTCGAGGTGCCCGGCCAGGACCAGGCGCTGGGACCGCGCCAGCGTGGTGCGGGCCACCACGTTGTCCCCGACACGCTCGGTCTGGAGCCAGGCGCACTCGCCCAAGATCCCCTCGACCAGATCGGCCAGAGCCTGCTCGTGGTGGCTGAGCGACGGGACGGCAACCAGGGCGGCGGTGGCCGCCAGGAGGTCGGTCATGGCTCAGGTACTGGCGCCGTGCTCGCGCAGGACCTGGTTCAGCTGCGCCTTGTCATGCCGTTCACCCTCACTCAGGCGCTTGATCACCAGCACGCAAGGGATGAAGAACTCTCCACCCGGGTACTCACGCCGGCGGCTGGCCCGGATGGCTACGCACCACGGCGGCACCACCCCGCGGCTGATCTCCTGGCCGGATTCTGAGTCGAAGACGGGGATGGACGGGTCCAGGAAGCTCCCGGCGCCGAGGACCGATCCGGTCCCGACACGGGCGCCACCGGTGATCATGCAGCGGCTGCCGATGAAGGCGTCGTCCTCCACCACCACCGGGACGGCGTTCGGCGGCTCGAGCACACCCCCGATGCCCACGCCGCCCGAGAGGTGTACCCGGGCGCCGATCTGCGCGCACGAGGCCACGGTGGCCCAGGTGTCGACCATGGTGTCGGGCCCCACCCAGGCCCCGATGTTGACGTACGAGGGCATGAGGACCACGCCGCGTGAGAGGAACGAACCCCAGCGGGCCGACGCCCCGGGGAGGGCCCGCACGCCGGCCTCGGCGAAGCCACGCTTGAGCGGGAGCTTGTCGGCATACTCGAAGGGCCCGAGCTCAATGGTCTCCATGCCCCGCACCGAGAAGAACATCAGGATCGACTTCTTGAGCCACTCATGGACCACCACCGTGCCGGTGCTGGGATCGACCTCGGCCACCCGGGCCTGGCCCGAATCGAGCAGCTCAATGGCCTCGGTGACCAGTGTTGCCGCATCGCCGTCGGCCGGTGTGAGCTCGCCCCGGCGCGCCCAAAGTTCCTCAATGCCCGCCTGCAGATCAGCCATGGCTCACCCTACCGAGGCGTTCGGCCACCAGGTGCAACCGCTCCATCGGCTGCACGACGGCCAACCGGATCAGCCCGGCCCCGCCCGGGCCGTAGAGGTCACCGGGGCTGGCCAGCAGGCCACCCAGGCGGGCCAGCGCCTCGGCCATGGCCCAGGCGTCGGTCCAGCGGCCGTCCGGTACCCGGATCCAGAGGTAGAAGCCGCCCGCCGGCAACGCCACCGGGCAGCCGAACGCACCCATGGTCTCGGCCATGAATTCCAGACGCTCCCGGTAGCGGGCCCGCTGGACCCGCACATGGTCGTCGTCGGCCAGCGCCACCGCGCCCGCCGCCTGGGCCGGTCCGGGCACCATGAGCCCGGCGTGCTGGCGCACGGCGCGCAGGAATTCCACCAGCTCCTCGTCGCCGGCGCAGAAGCCGACCCGCACCCCGGCCATGTTGGATCGCTTGGAAAGGGAGTGGACGGCCACCACGCCGCCGAAGCCGTGCTGCAGGATGGAGCGCGGTGGGCCATCCCAGGTGAACTCGGCGTAGCACTCGTCGGAGAACACCGGTACGCCATGGTCGCGTCCCCACCCCGCCTCGGCGCCCAGGTCGCCCAGGCCACCCGTGGGGTTGGAGGGTGAGTTCGACCACAGGACCAGGGCGCGGGCGGCGTCGCGGTCGTCGATGGCGCCCAGGTCGAGGCCCCCCAGGGCTCCGGGCCGCGGTGGCACCGGAATGGCCCGGCACCCGGCCAGGGCGGCACCCATGGCGTAGGTGGGGTAGGACACCGCCGGGTACAAGACGGTGTCGCGCTCGGGCTGACGCAGGCGCAGGAAGTGGGGTGCCGAGGCCACCATTTCCTTGGTACCCACGCACGCGGTGACCGATGCGGGCGGCACGTCGGGCAATCCGAACCGGCGGGCCAGCCAGTGGGCGGCCGCCTCACGCAGCACCAGGCTCCCGGCCGAGGCTGGATACCCACGCTCGCTCCCCGACGACGACAGCGCCTCGACCACCGCCGGCAGGGGCGGGTCGCACGGTGTCCCGATGGAGCAATCCACCAAGCCTCCCGGAAGCGCCTCGGCCAGGGCGGCCAGCGACGAGAGGCGGTCGTAGGGGTAGGGCGGGAGCTCGAAGCTCACGGGGTGGCCACGAAGTCGGCGAAGCGGGCCCGGCCCACCTCGTCCAGCACGACCAGGAGCGTGGCGGACTGCTCCCCGTCTGTCTGGCCCACCACCTCGCCTTCCCGGTGCACGGCGGCCAGCACGTCGCCCCGGGACCAGGGCACCACCAGCTCGACGACCCGGTCCGAGACGCGCAGGCGATCCCCGACCACCCGGAGGAAATCCTCCACTCCCTCGCCGGTGCGGGCCGAGAGCACGACGGCACCATCCAGCCCGAGGGCCAGCGCCTTGGCTGCCTCGGGGGCGCGGTCGGCCTTGTTGACCACAATCAGCTCCGGCACGCCATCGGCGCCGATCTCGCCCAGCACCTCCCGCACGGCGCCCATCTGCGCCTCGGCGTCCTCCGCCGTCCCGTCGACCACGTGGACCAGGAGGTCGGCCAGGCGCACCGAGGCCAGGGTGGTGCGGAAGGCCTCGACCAGCTCGTGAGGCAGCTTGCGCACGAAGCCGACGGTGTCGGTGACCAGCACGGTCTCCCCGCCGGGCAGGGCGAATTGGCGGGTGCGGGGATCGAGGGTGACGAAGAGACGGTTGGCCGCCGGCACCCCGGCGTCGGTCAGGGCGTTGAGGAGGGTCGACTTGCCGGCGTTGGTGTAGCCGACCAGCGCCAGCTCCCGGTGCCGGCCCCGGGCCCGGCTGCGCCGTTGCAGTGACCGGGTGCGATCGACCTCGCGCAGGTCGGCTTCCAGGCGGTGCATGCGCCGCACCAGGCGGCGCCGGTCCACCTCCAGCTGGGTCTCCCCGGGCCCCCGGGTCCCGATCCCCCCGGCCTGCTGGCTCAGCCCGCCGCCGCGGCCGCGCAGCCGGGGCAACCGGTAGCGCAGCAGGGCCAGCTCGACCTGGGCCTTGCCCTCGGGACTGCGGGCGTTCTGGGCGAAGATGTCGAGGATGACCGCCGTACGGTCGATGGCGGTGCGCCCGAAGAGCTTCTCCAGGTTCCGGTGCTGGGCCGGGCTGAGCTCATCGTCGAAGACGACGGTGTCGGCATCGAGGGAGCGGCTGAGTGAGGCGATCTCCTCCGCCTTGCCCCGGCCGATGAAGGTGGCGGCGTCGGGCGCGTCCCGTCGTTGCACCACCCGACCCACCACATCGGCCCCGGCGCTCTCCACCAGGCGGGCCAGCTCGTCCAGCGCGGCGTCCACCGATTCGACGGTGAGACCGGGGAAGACGACCCCCACCACGATGATGCGCTCGCGGAACGACCGGTCGATCAGTGTCCCGGGGAGCACGTTGCTCAAGAGAGCATCCCCGGGTGGATCTCGATGTCGGCCACCTTGCGGACCGGTCCGGCCAGGTACGTGGTGTCACCGTCACCGGTGCCCAACGTGACCTCCAGCGTCCCGCCCGGGTTGCGCACCCGCACCGCACCCTCGGCCCGCACCACCCCCCAGCTGCGCGCCGCCGCCGCGGCGGCCACGCTCCCGGTGCCGCAGGCCAGCGTCTCGCCCACGCCGCGCTCCCACACCCGCAGTTCGAGCAGCTCCCCCTCGTCGTCGGAGGTGACGGTGATCCACTCCACGTTGACCCCGTCGGGAAAGCCGGACTGCAGCATGGGGCCCAGCTCGGCCACATGCACGCTGGCCGTATCGGGACCGAGCAGCACGAGGTGCGGGTTCCCCACGACGGCGTTGCGGGCCTTGCGGTCCTCGAAGGCCTGGGGCTGGTCGGGACCGAGCGTGACCGGCCCCATGTCCACGCCCGCCCTGGCCCACCCCCGGGCCTCCCCCGGGAAGTAGTCCACCGTGCGGGCACCGCCCCCCGTGGCCACGGTGAAGCGGGGTGGGGCCACCAGGCCGGCATCGACGACGGCCTGGGCCAGGCAGCGCATCCCGTTCCCGCTCATTTCGGCCTCGCTGCCGTCGGCGTTGCGCAGCTCCATGGACAGGTCGCAGCCATCGCGGCCCGGGCCGACCCGGATGATGCCGTCGGCCCCTATCCCCCGGCGCCGGTCGGCGAGAAGGCGGACCTGCCCCACGGACAGCCGGATGGTGTCGTCGGGGTCCAGCACGACCAGGAAGTCGTTGCCTGCGCCTTCGTGCTTGGTGGCCTGCACCGCCCCAGTCTCGCAGGTGGGCGGCGTCAGCCGTGCGCCTCCAGGGCGCGTTCGAGGAGCTGGCCGGCCTCCGTCGGCCCGGTCCAGGTGATACGAGGGTCACGGCGGAACCACGAGGCCTGGCGCCGAGCCAACTGCCGGGTGCGCCGCGCCGCCTCCTCAAGACATTCGGTGAGCGGGCGGCCGTCCTCCACGTGGGCCAGGAGCTCCCGGTAGCCCACGGCCTGGCGGGCCGTGCGGGAGATCCCCTCCGGCCGGGCGGCCAACCGCCGCACCTCGTCGACGAAACCGGCATCCACCCAGCCCGCCAGGCGGGCGGCGATCCGGTGGTCCACCTCTTCGGGTGAGGCGGCCAGGCCGATCTGGGGGATCCCCGTCGGCGGGTACGCCTCCAGCCCGGGCCCGAAGGTGGAGAAGGGCCGGCCCGAGCCGATGGTCACCTCCAGCGCCCGCACCACCCGCCGCCGGTTGGTGGGCTCCATGCGGCCCGCCCCCACCGGGTCCAGGTGGACCAGGCGGTCGTGCAGGTCGGCCAGGCCGGTCCGGCCCTCGTCCAGCTCGGCCTCCAGGGCCGTTGCCACCTCGGGATAGCGGGCGGGGATGCACAGGTCGTCCACCACGGCGCGCAGGTACAGCCCGGTCCCGCCGACCAGGAGGGCGTGGTGTCCCCGCGCCGCGATGGCGGCCAAGGCGGCCTGGGCGGCCTGGTGGAACTGGGTCAGCGTGAACTCCTGGTCCGGGTCGACCAGGTCCAGCAGATGGTGGGGCACGGCGGCCCGGGCCGTGGCGTCGGGTTTCGATGTCCCCAGGTCCATCCCTCGATACACGCACATGGAATCCACCGAGACGATCTCGCAGTCACCCCTGCGCCGGGCCACATCCAACGCCGCCTCGGACTTGCCCGACGCGGTCACCCCGACCAGGGCGACAGCGGTCAAGCGCTGGCCACCGGGATGCGCACCCGGTGCCGGGGTGGCGCGGTCACTTCTTGGAGGCGGCCGGACAGGTGGTGCGGGTGGCCGGCTGTGATGGTGACCTGGGCCAGGGCGCCCGCGGTCGGTGCCCCGTGCTGGGTGGTTGGCGCGAAGTGGACCAGCTTCCCTTGGCGGGTCCGCCCCGTCAGCTTGGACTCGTCGCGGCGGCTGACGCCTTCGACCAGGACCTCTTCCTGGCGGCCCACCCGGGCCTGGTGCCGGGCCAGCGCCGAGCGGTCCACCACGGTCTTGAGGCGCTCGAAACGTTCGCCGACGACGTCGGCGGGAATGAACTCGTCCTCCATGGCGGCGGCCCGGGTGCCTGGGCGGGGGGAGAAGATGAACGTGTAGGCGCTGTCGTAGGCGGCTTCGGCGCAGACGGCCAGGGTGTCCTCAAACTCCTGCTCGGTCTCGCCGGGGAAGCCNNACGATGATGTCGGTGGTCACGGCCAGGTCAAAGATCGCGTCGCGGGCCGCGGCCAGGCGCTCGAGATAGCGCTCCGCCGTGTAGCCACGCCGCATGGCAGTGAGCACCCGGTTGCTCCCCGACTGCAGTGGCAGGTGCAGCTGCTCGCACACCTCGGGTGTGGTGGCCATGGCGGCGATCGTCTCGGGTCGCAGGTC
>PNAT01000211.1 GCA_003169675.1 Acidimicrobiaceae bacterium | reverse complement strand
GTGTAGCGCTTCTGCCCCGCCGTGTTCGGGCGCACTGTCTTTCCGCCGGCTGCCCGTACCACCTCCGAGCGCAGCACCTCACTGGGGCGGATGTCGTCACGCACCATGTCGATGGTGCGTGCCATGGTGGAGGCATCGAGGCTCTGCCCGGACTGCAGCAGCAGGATGAGCTCGTCGAAGAGGCGCACCACCATGTCGGCGTTGGCCCCTTCAACCGTGATCCGGTTGCCCTGCACCGCGATGTGCTCGTCCGGGAAGGATTGCTCCACCTGGCGGAGCAACTCGTCGCGGGTGCCCAGCAGGCCGGCCATGAGGTGGTTGCCGGGCACGAAGCACTCGGCACGGGTGGTCGTCGTCATGCGAGTGCGAAGTGTCCTGTGAGTGGTTGGCCCCCGAGCACGTGGAGGTGCAGGTGGGCGACGGAGTTCATGGCATCGGGACCGACGTTGAAGATGAGCCGGTAGCCCCGGTCGGGACCGGCCACCCCGGCGTCCTCGGCCACGGCCCGGGCCGCTAGGAGCAGGTCGGCCAGAATGGGTCCATCGTCGGGAGTGACGGCGGAGGCGTCGTCGATGTGGCGGCGCGGCACCACCAGGACGTGCAGGGGTGCCGCCGGGGCGATGTCCTTGAAGGCCACGGTGGTCAGGTCCTGGTAGACCACCTCCGAGGGCACCTCACCACGCACGATCCCACAGAACAAGCAGTCGATCATGATCCGGTGCCGCTACCTTTGGGCGGGGGGTAGAGGTGCTCGAGCTGGCCTGGCGCGATGCGGCAGGACTCCATGTAGCGCTCCACATCCTCCTCCTTGAGCCTGATCACCCGGCCGAACTTATAGGCCGCCAGCTCACCCTCGTCAATGAACCGGTAGAGGCTGCGCAGGGTGATGCCCAGCTGAGCCGCCGCTTCCTTGGTGCCCAGCCACGCCACCTCGTCCGTCACCCCGACGATCTTCCCACCGGTGCCACCGTACCCGTCCGCAGGGACACCATCAGCGCCCCCGCCGTCACGGCGGCCGTCTCGGCCCGCAGCACGCTCAAGCCGAAACCGACCGTGGGGAGACCGCACCCGAGCTCGTCGGCACTCCACCCACCTTCGGGGCCCACGGCCACCACCTGCTGGCCGGCTTGTAGAGGGTCCCCGCTCAGTTGGGCCAGCACGACGTCACCCGGATCGGCCAGGCCGGGGAGCGCGGTGAAGGGGATCACGCCGACCACTTCGGGCAGCCAGACCCGTCGGCACTGGGCCGCGGCCTGGCGCGCCACTCGGCCCAGGCGCTGCACGGCGACCCGGCCCCGCTCGCCCTCCCAGCGCACCACGCTGCGCTCGCTCAGCAGCGGCACAATGCGGTCGATCCCCAACTCGGTCAATTTCTGGACCACCCACTCGGGGCGCTCCCCTTTGGTCGGCGCGAAGGCCACCGTCAGGGGTGGGCCGGGCCGCTCGTCACACTGCACGCTCCCGTCGCTCCCCGGACCGGCACCTCCCGACACCGGCACCAGCGAGGCCGCGCTGCTCCACGCGGTGCGGGCCCAACGGCCCGCACCGTCGCAGACGATGACCTCTTCACCGTCGCCCAGGCGCAGCACCCGAACGAGGTGGTGCACATTCTCTGACGAAAGGACCGGATGGGCGGGATCGTCGACGAAGACCTGGGCCGCCGCGGCGGCGCGCACTTCAATGGCGGCCAGGGCCGCGCCACCAGGGCTAGCCAAAGGCGGATCGTAGGCGCGAGAACACGCCGTCGCCGCCACTGCCGGGCGGGGACACCTGCTCACCCCTGAGCGCGGCGAACTGGCGCAGCAGCTCGTCCTGGGCCGGGGTCAGATCAGCCGGCGTCTCCACCAGAACGTGGACGAAGAGATCGCCCCGGCCCCTCCCGCGCAGGTGGGGCACACCGGACCCGCGGATGCGCTCGACGAACCCGTGCGGCGTCCCGGGAGCCACCACCATCGGCACCGAGCCGTCGAGGCACTCCACCATGGTCTCGGTGCCGAGCGCGGCCTGGGCCAGTCCGACGGTCAGCGTCGTGTGCAGGTTGTCGCCCTGACGCTCGAACCGGGGATCGGCCGCCACCACGAGATGCACGAAGAGCGACCCCGTCGGGCCGCCGCGCTGCCCTGCCGCGCCCCGGTCAGCCAGGCGCAGGGTGGATCCGTCCTCCACGCCGGCCGGCACTTCCACCGTGAAGGTTCTCTCCTCAATCCGGCGTCCCTCGCCGCGGCATTCGCTGCACGGGTGGGGAATGGTCTGCCCCACACCACCACAGCGCGAGCAGGCCACGCTAGTCACCACCTGTCCGAGCAGGGATTGGCGAACCCGGCGCAGCTCCCCGGCACCCTGACAGTCGGCGCAGGTCACGGCTTCGGTGCCGGGTGCTGTCCCCCGGCCCGCGCAGGAGTCGCAGGTCACCGGGAGGCGGACGGAGAGCTCCTTGCGGCACCCGAAGACGGCCTCGGTGAACTCCAACCCCAGCCGCACCTCGGCATCGGCACCTGCTGCCGGGCCACGCCGCCGCCCGCCGCCGCCCCCGGACATCTGGCCGAAGAAGGCTTCAAAGATGTCGCCGATGCCACCCTCGAATCCGAAGCCACCACCACCGGGGGCCTGGCTCCCGAAGACGCCCTCGGGACCGTAGCGGTCGTAGCGGGCCCGGCGCTCGGGATCGCGCAGGACCTCGTAGGCCAACGTGACCTCTTTGAACTTCGCCTCGGCCGGGGCGTCACCCGGATTGGTGTCGGGATGCAGCTCCCGGGCCCGGGCCCGGTAGGCCTTCTTGATCTCGTCCTCGGTGGCGTCGGGCCGCACCCCGAGCAGGCCGTAGAGATCACGCAACCCGTCAATGTCGGCCATCGTGGCTCCCCAATCGCTCACCCAGTCGCTCGCCCACCACGTGGGCCGCCGCCATGGCGCGCGGGTAGTCCATGCGGGTTGGACCGAGCAGCCCGACGGCACCCAGGTCCTGACCGTCCGCCGTCAAGGGGGCCACGACCACGGCGCACGACGCCAGGGGCTCGTAGCCGTGCTCGGTGCCGATGGCCACCGAGAGCCCGCTGTGCAGGACGTCGCGCAGCAAGGTGACCACCACCAACTGCTGTTCGAGGATGCCCAGCACCGAGCGCACGGTCTCCACGGCGTCGAACGACTCGGCCAGGCGGGCGGGGCCACCGACGAAGACGTGGTCGGAGTCCATGGTGCCCTCCAGGAAACTGAAGGGCACCCGCGCCGCCACCACCAGGCGATCGACCTCCTCGTCACCGCTGAGCGGCACCGTCCAGGCACTCGAGATCGTGTGCCCGACCAGGTGCGCACTGAGCACGGCGCCCGACCGGGCCAGGGCGTCCTCGGATGCCTCGCGATCGAGCTCAATGGTGCGCTTCTCCACTGCGCCGTCGGAGAGCACCACGACCAACAGCGCCATGAGGGGGGACAGTCCCACCATCTGGACGGAGCGAACGGTGGCCGTGTCGTGCGAGGGTCCGACCACCACGGCGGCATAGGAGGTCAACTCGGACAGCAGGCCGGTGGCCCGTTCCAGCATGGTCTCCATTTCCCCGTGCACCTGGTCGAAGAATTGGGTGACCTGAAGGTGCTGCGCCGGGCCGAGCACCCCGGGCTCGGTCAGGTGGTCGACGAAGAAGCGGTACCCCTTGTCGGTGGGGATGCGGCCGGCACTGGTGTGCGGTTGGACGAGATACCCGTCCCGCTCGAGGGCCACCATCTCCGACCGCACCGTGGCCGAGGAGACCTGGACCCCGTGGGCGTTGGCCACATGGGACGAACCCACCGGCTCGGCCGTGCCGATGTACTCGGTCACCACGGCTTCGAGGATGGCGGCCCGCCGCTCGTTCAGGGCGCGCTCGTCCGTCGTGTCGGCGGGCGGGACTCGGTCAGCGGGTGGGGTCATGTTGAAGGCCTGGCACTCAAGTCTACCGAGTGCCAGGACGAGCCCCCGGCGCCCCGCCGGCCTCAGTCGTCGGACAGGCGGAGGGCCGAAATGAACGCCTCCTGGGGCACTTCGACCCGCCCGATGTTCTTCATCCGCTTCTTGCCCTCCTTCTGCTTCTCCAGCAGTTTGCGCTTGCGGGTGATGTCGCCCCCGTAGCATTTGGCCAGGACATCCTTGCGCTTGGCCTTGACGGTCTCCCGGGCCACGATGCGCCCCCCGATGGCGGCCTGGATGGGCACGTCGAAGAGCTGGCGCGGGATGAGCTCGCGCAGCTTCTCGGCCATGCGCCGCCCGTAGGCGTCGGCCGAGGAGCGGTGCACGATGGTCGAGAAGGCGTCGCAGGGGGCGTGGTTGATCAGGATGTCGACCCGCACCAGGTTGGCGGTGGCGTAGGTGTCGGGCTCGTAGTCCAAGCTGGCGTAGCCCTTGGTACGGCTCTTCAACTGGTCGAAGAAGTCGAGCACCACCTCGGCCAGCGGGATGGAGTACACCAGCTCAATCCGCTCCGGCGAGAGGTACTCCATGCGGGTCATCTCCCCCCGCTTGTTCTGGCACAGCTCCATGACGGTGCCGGTGTACTCGGACGGCGTGAGGACGGTGGCGGTGAGCATGGGCTCGTCAATGTGGTCAATGCGGCTGGCGTCGGGCAGCTCGGTCGGGTTGTCCACGTCGAGCTCGGTGCCGTCGGTGAGGAAGGCGCGGTAGGCCACGCTCGGCGCGGTGGCGATGAGCGAGAGGTCGAACTCGCGTTCGAGGCGCTCCCGCACTATCTCCATATGCAGCAGGCCGAGGAAGCCGCAACGGAAGCCGA
>PNAT01000102.1 GCA_003169675.1 Acidimicrobiaceae bacterium | reverse complement strand
GACACCTTCGACGTGTGGCTCGACCCCGAGAACGACGACACCGGCGAACTCAACGCCCTGCTCCATGCGGCGCCGGTGGGTACCGTCGCGCATTACCCCGTCAGTCAACGCGTGGGGAGCGTGCGCAACAACGGTGCCGAACTCATTGAGCCCATTTGAACGAACGCTCAATTGACCCCTTCCTTTTCTGAGGGGCAACTGGCATATTCTGGGACGACTTTCACTAACTTGTCCGATCGAGGAGTAAACTGACACACCCGTAGCGCACTCAGCGAATCCGGGCATGGTCGTTCTTCACTCGATGCCTCTACGTAGGGTAGATGCTCACAATTCTTGTCATGAGCGCTGTGTTTTGGAGTTGCAGCAGAGTCGAAGCGGGAAGGGGGGGGGGTTGCGGTGGGGGGTTGGAATCGGTCAGTTGGCAGTTTGGGAGTCCTTGCCCTGTGCGGGGCCCTTGTGGGCGTGGGTGGCAACGCACCCTCGGGTGCCACCACGGGGTCGACGGGCTGCGGCCATCCTGTAACCGGAATCACCAGCACCACCATCAAGGTCGGGGGGATCTTTCCCGTCACCGGCCCGCAGGGTCCGTTCTTCTCAGCCGTAGGTGACGGGATCCTGGCGCGCTTACACGAGCAGAATGCCAGCGGTGGGATCGGCGGCCGCCAGCTCTCGCTCGTGACGGCCGATGACGGTGACGGCTTACTCGAGAACCTTTCGGCGGCCACCACCCTGGTGTCGAAGTCGCGGGTCTTCGGGATCATCGAAGCGTCGACCAATAGCGAGGGCAGCGGAAGCTACCTCAGCAAAAACGGCATCCCAGTGTCGGGCTGGGGCATCACGCCGGCATGGGGTCGGTACACCAACATGTTCGGCTACCGCTACAGCACCTCCCCGAATCCAAACGGCCAGGCCACCACCCAGGTGGCGTCCTTCATCAAGCAGCACGGCGGGAAGCGCGTCGCCGTTCTTGGCGGTGGAGCCAGCGCCAGTGTCAATTTCGTCCGACAAATCGCCACCACACTTTCGGCCTTCGGCCTCAAACTGGCCTACAAGAATCTCAACGAACCACTGGGTCTGACTGACTATTCCTTCGACGCCAAGGCCATGCAGAAGGCCGGCGTCGACTCGCTGGTGACCGGATTGGACACGTTCTCGAACATCGACCTCTACAAGGCATCCGAGGCCATCGGCCTGCAGTTCAAGGTGGGGATGCTGCCGGCCGGATACGACGCACGATTGGCCGCCGCCGATGGCAGCGTGCTTCAAGGCGCCTACGTGGCCATCGACTGGCGGCCCTTCGAACTTCCCGTCCCCGCTCAGCAGACGTTCAAGCAGAACCTGGCCGCGGTGGCGCCCAGCCAATTCCCGGGACAACTCGCCATGGTCGGATGGCTGTCCGCCGATGTCTTCATCCGGGGCCTCCAGGCGGCCGGCACCGCCTGCCCTACGAGAGGTGGCTTCATCTCTAACCTACGCAAGGTCAAGGACTACACCGGAGGTGGCCTGCTCCCCAAGACCGACTTTTCGACCATCTTCGGAAAGGCACCACTGTGCTACTGGGAGCTGCAATTCGTCGATAAGGCATTCAAACCGACAAGCGCCAACCCATTCTGTGGGGTTGTGTTCAAGGCGAACGGCCGATGACCCTTCGGACCCGTAAGACGACATTCGCCGTCTTCATCATCTTCGTCCTCACCTCAGTGTCGGCAATGCTCGTGTCTCGCCATGTGGTGCACCAAGAGGAGACCCGGCTGCTGACTGAACGCGCCGCGGAGGTGGGGGGACAGCTCACCGCTTCAACGACCGGTATCGACACGAATCTGCATTCGCTCGCCACACTGGCACCGCTCCCCGAAGCCAAAGTCTCGTTTCCCGCCGCAGCCACTCCACTTCTGACCGGTACGGTCCGCACCATTGCGCTCATTTCTGATCACCCGAGCGGATTTTCTGCCGTCGCCTCCGTCGGGGACATTCCGTCGCTCGGACCGACGATCAGCACGGAACGCGTGGCACTGCTCCAACGGGCGTTTAACGATCCCGACATGGTGAGCGCTGTCCTGCACGACGGGTATAACCGGCGCATCGGCTACGCGTTGGCCCTCCCACCTGACGACGGGAGCCTGGTGGTCTATGAGGAGAAGGCCATCAACCCGATCAATGTCCCGCCAAACCCGGACTTCACAGATTTGAACGTGGCGATCTATGCGGCAAGCTCTCCCTCCCCCCATGCCATGGTGGTGTCGAGAGGGTCGACCGCATACAACCCGGCAGCGCAAGTCAACCATCCCACCGTGGGCGCCAATAGTTGGACAGTGGTCGTCTACGCGACTCGCCCGTTGTCAGGGTCCTTTGCCAATGCGGTCCCGTGGCTGCTGCTCGGAGGTGGACTGATTTCAGCTCTGCTGGCCGCCGCTGTCCTCGAAGTTGTGCTCAGGCGGCGCGACTTCGCCATGTCCCTGGTTGAGGTGCGGACCCGGGAACTTCGTACCTCGCTGCACAACCTTGAGCACGCCCAGAAGGAGCTTCATTACCAGGCCTTCCATGATGCTCTGACCAAGCTCCCCAACCGGGTCCTCTTGATCGATCGCTTGACGCAGGCACTCACCAGATCACTGAGGAGACCGGTCGGAAACGCCATTGTGTTTCTCGATCTCGACCGGTTCAAGCGAGTCAACGACAGTCTGGGCCATCCGGCCGGTGATCGTCTGATCTCTTTCGTCGCCGACCGGCTGCACACCGCGGTGCGCCAGGGCGACACCGTCGCCCGCCTTGGGGGCGACGAATTCGTCGTGCTGTGCGAGGACCTCAACGATCAGGTCGAAGCCACGGTTTTGGCCCAGCGGATGGCAGATTGCCTGGTTGAACCATTTGACATCGACGGCCACCGCATTGAGATCACTGCCAGCTTCGGAGTGTCCTATGCGAGTGACGGCACCGTGACCCCTGTCGACATGCTGCGTGACGCCGACCTGGCCATGTACCAAGCGAAGGAAACGGGCCGGAATCGGATTGAGACCTTCCATCCGATGATGCGCTCTCGTGCCGATGCGCGCCTGGCCACTGAAGAGGAGCTCCGGCGGGCGATCGAACGGCGCGACCTCAAGGTGTACTACCAGCCCATGATGCGCCTATCCGATGGAGCGGTCGTAGGCGTCGAGGCGCTGGTGCGTTGGCTCGACCAGCGCCAGACGCTCATCCTGCCGGGTGAGTTCATCAACCTCGCGGAGGAAACGGGCCTCATCCTTCCCCTCGGTGCACAGGTGCTCTCGACGGCGTGCGACCAGGGGGCCGAGTGGACGCGCCACCACCCCGAACGAGAACCTATGAGCGTGTCCGTCAACTTGTCGGCTCGTCAGCTGGAATATCCCTTGCTGGTTCAGGAGGTTGCGGCGGCCCTCGAGTCCAGCGGGCTCGCTCCTGAATTGCTGTGGCTGGAAATCACGGAGAGTGTCCTGGTCGAAGAGTCCGGCCTCAGTTTGTCGACGCTGCACGCCTTGAAGGAGGTCGGGGTCACCCTCGTCGTCGACGACTTCGGCACCGGCTACTCGTCGTTGCTCTACATTCGGCGCTTCCCGGTTGACGTCCTCAAGATTGACCAATCGTTTGTCGCTGGGCTCGGTCGGCAACGAGCGGATGACACCATCGTCTCGACGGTCATCGAACTGGCACACGCCATGGACCTCACCGCGGTGGCCGAAGGCGTCGAGACAGTCGAACAGGCCGAGCGGCTGTATTCCCTCGGCTGCGAGTTCGCCCAGGGTTACCACTGGAGTCCTCCGATTGACGCCACCGCCACCACATTGTGGATCGATGCATCCTCGTCTGCCGTTGCGTACGGCCGATGAGGAGGTAGGGGGCGTGTGGGATGTAATTTCCCGACGCCCCCAAGCGTCGATGCGTCTGCAACGTCCTCCAACGCTCCCTAGGCGGGAGCTCCATGGAGCGGACGCAGTGACTTGGGGCTGCGGCGCTTCCGCTGTGCCCCCACCCAGAGCCCCGTACCCAGGATCATGAGGAGGATGACCGCCACGGCCCTGGGGTAGCCCGAGAGCAGCCCCGTGGTGGTGAACGTGGTAGTCGGAGTGCCGAGGGCCACCACATTGGGCGTGGCAATCGGCGTCGTGATCGGCGTTGGCGCTGGCGCAGGGGTGACGGGGCTTATCGACACTGCGCCCGGGGTTCCCTGGAGACCCGAGGATTCCTGTTGGAAGGCGCTGGTGGGTGGGGCAACCGTCAGTGGAGCGACCGCCGGCCCTCCGGGGGATCCCGGCGCTGGAGCGGCCAAATTCTGATTCGGGTTGGAGACCGGACTCTCTCCGGTGAGTGCATAGCTGGTGGGACTGGGTGGATTGATCACCGCGGTGAATGCTCCCGTCGGGCTGAGGCCGGGCACCAGGGCCAGGGAGTAGATGCCCGTCAACCCCGAAGGCTCTTGGTACGCCTGGGCGCTCGACAGTTGAAAGGTGATCGTGTTCGACGAGGCGTCGTAGTTCCCGCTCACCGCGTGAGCGGCCGAACAGTCATAGGGCGAGGCCTGGCTGGCTTTCTGATCGTACCCGGCCGCCCACAGGTTGCTCGTGGTCGGGCAGGCGATGATATCCCCGCTGCTGACGTTGGACGAGGTTTGCGGGTCGAGCGAGAGGGTCAGGACGGCGCGAATGGAGTTGGGATCGACGCTCTGGCCACCCGCCTGGAGTGGCACCGTGTACTCGACCTCCGCGAAGGCCAACGTGTTCCCCACCGTCGACCCGCCGACCTTCCCCCCCGTCGGGGCGGGCACGCCCACCGGAGCCGACGGCGGCAATGTCGGTGTCGATGACGGCGCGTTGGGCAGAGTCTGGCTGGGCGCCGAGGCACCCGCGGGGGCATATTGGATTTCGAGCTGGCCGTTGCTGGCCACCGACGGCGTCGTCTCCCCCGTGGCACTCTGGAGGCCTGAGTTGTCGTACCACGCCGTCTTGTCCGGCCCGAGGGCCGACGCCGTGGTCCCGCTGAGCCACACGAAGGAGGCCGCCAGGGCACAGGCGGCTGCCGCACCGCGCATCGTCCGGGCCAGCCCGCGCGTGATCACGATGCCACCACCCCCGAACGCTGGTTGGCCACGCCTCCCGTGCCCAGATACGACTCAATGACATAGGGATGGTTGATGACCTCGTCCGGGGTGCCGCGCACGACGATGGTCCCGAGGTCGAGGGCCAGGATCTCGTCGGAGATCGATGTGATCAGCGGCATGTCATGCTCAATCACCAGCATGGAGCAGCCCGTCTCAGCCTTGATCGACTCCAGGAGCGGTCCGAGTGCCTCTGTCTCGCGCTGGGCGATGCCCGAGGATGGCTCGTCGAGTATGAGCACAGACGGATCATGGGCGATGGCCATGGCCAGGTCGACGATGCGCCGGCTCCCCGTGGAGAGCTCCGATACGAACTTGTCCCGGAAGGCCTCCAGATTGAGCAGATCGATCAGTTCGTTGACCGTGAACATGACATCGGCTTCTGAGTCCTGCATGGCCGGCAAGTAGAGCAAGGAGGACAGATGGTCGCGGACCTCGATGTGCCGCTCGAGCCCGAGGGCGACGTTCTCCGCCACGGTCAACGAGGCGAAGATGCGGGCGTCCTGGAATGAACGACCGAGGCCACGGGCAGCACGGCGAGCGGGGCCCCAGCGACTGACGTCCTCGCCGAGCAGGCGCACGGTCCCACCGTCGGCCGGGAGGAGGCCGGAAATGAGGTCGACGATGGTGGTCTTGCCGGCTCCGTTGGGACCGATCAGCCCGAGGATCTCGCCCTTTCGCACATCAAAGGTCACGTCGTTGACCGCAGTGATGCCACCGAACATCTTGGTTAATCCGCTGACCTCAAGGACCGCCGGAGCCTGGGCCAGTTCGGCCGCAGTACGACGCGGCACGGCGGCCACCGAACCGATCCTCGACACCTCGAGCTCCCCGGGAGCCGACGTGCTTCCCGTGGCTCCTTGCAAGAAGACCGAGCGCAGAATGTCAGTGCGCTCAATGAGCTCGGCCGTCGGCCCATGGAATCGCACCTCCCCCTTCTCCATGAAGTACGCCCGCGAGGCCAAAGAAAGCGCCACATTGACCGACTGCTCGACAATGATGATGGTGCAGCCCTGGTCGTGGATCGCCTGGACGAGTTCGAGAAGGAGCTCGACGATGGTCGGGGCCAGCCCGAGAGTGAGCTCGTCGATGACGAGCAATCGAGGCTGCGCCACGAAGACCATGGCCAGGGCCAGCTGTTGCTGTTCACCCCCCGAGAGGTTGCCTGCCATTTGGTTCCAGCGCTCTTTCAGGCGGGGGAACCGTTCCAACACCTGGTGCTGGCGGCCTGCCACGTCCTTGGGATCCTCTTTGGCCAACAACCAACCGCCGACCTTGAAATGCTCTTCCACCGACAGTGTGGGGAAGACGGCCCGGCCTCCGGGCACTTGCAGGATCCCCATCCGGGAGGTGGCCACGGCATCGGCGTGCGTGATGTCCTCGCCTCCGAAGTGGATGGTGCCACCAATTGGGTCGACCAGGCCAGAGATGGCTTTGAGGAGGGTTGACTTCCCCGCGCCGTTGGTGCCGAGCAGGGCGATGATCTCGCCTTCGTTGACTTCGAGGTCGACGCCGAAGAGCACCTGTACGCCGTCATAGGCCACCTCGACGCCCTGGCACACGAGGATCGGCTCCGGCGCGCTGATGGCTTGGCTGATCCCGGTGGTGTCGGTGGCGGTCATGGGTCGGTGCCTTCCCCAGGCGGCGGGCGGAGGTGATCATGCTCCGCCGCCTCGAAGATGCTGAGCCCGCGCCCACAGGTGGGGCAGGTGATCATCGGTGTCGTTGCACCGGCGTCAGGCTCATTGGCGACGGCCCCCGCGCTGCCACCGACGCCGGCCAGCACGGGAGCATGGTGTGCCGCATGTACCTCTTCCATATGGTGCTCGGCCAATTCGATGGCATCGATGCTTTCTTCACCGGTCACCACTCGGCGGTCGGCCACCAACGACGGCACGAGGATGTCCCGCTTGGCGGCAACCCTCCGCAAGAACTTGTCCCGCAACTCATACCCCCACTCGGCGTTACCCGAGGGGTACTTGATCAACGTGTAGATCAGACCGGGACCGGTGAGGATGAGGGGCAGCACCTGGGTCACCGACGCGCTGAGGTAACGGTCGAGGATCTTGGGAGCAAACAAGGTGAATGCCTCGAAGCTCACGGCACCGATGACGGCCCAGGGAATGGAGCTGGCACCGCCGACGATGACCGCCAAGAAGATGAAGATGGAGTATTCAATCCCGAAGCTCTGCGGGATCACATTGCCCTGGGCATACATGAGGAGCACACCGGCCATGCCGGCGATCCCACCCGACACTGCGAAGGCGGCCAGGCGGGAACGCACCACATTGATCGAGTACGACGATGCCGCTCGCGGATTGTCGCGCACGCCAATGAGAATCCGTCCGCTGCGCATGCGTCGGAACGACGACGCGGCGGCCATGGAGAGGGCGAGGCAGGTCAGGCACACGAAATAGAAATTCCGGTTGGGCCCGATGTCGCCCAGGGTGATGCGGCCCCACAACGCCGGACGGTTGATCGGCGCCGCAAACCCACCCGGCATGAGGTGGGCGCCGATCCAATAGTGGGTGTTCATGAGGTAGTACGTCATGGCATAGCTGAAGGCCAGCGTGGTCACGGCGAGGTACATGCCCGAATAGCGCACTGCCGGGAGCCCAATGAGGACGGCCACGACCACGCCGGCCCCGATGCCGATGCCCAGCACCACGAAGAAGTCCAGGTTGTGTTTGGCCACCAATCCGCCGGTGACGAGCGCCCCGGAGGCGGCCAGCCCGAACTGGCCCAGGCTGATCTGCCCGGCCCACCCGGTGAGGACTACCAGCGATACGGCCATGATGCCGAAGATGGGAAGCACGACCAGATCAGGGATGTTGGGACTGCTGAGGCCGACGCCGGGGAGGCCAAGCACGACGGCGATCAGCGCGGCCAACGCCGGAACGGCGATCCTGTAGGCCCGTACCTCGGGGAACTCTGACAGGACCTTGGGGACGGGCCGGTACTCCTTGATGTTCTTCCACGTCTCGACACCCGTATCGAAGGCGCGAGCAATGGTGCCGCGCTGCATCAGCAACGCCACCATGATGACCAGGAACATGGTGGCCGATCCCACGTCGGAACTCCCTGTGCTCTGCACCGACGCGAAGACGAGGATCCCTGCCCCCGCGCCGGCGCCCAGGGCCAGCCCGATACTGTTGAAGCGGGCCACGACCGCCGCCGCCAAGCCATAGAGCAGGGTGTCAAAGCCCAAAGTGGCGTCACTCGGGACGCCGATGAGGGGAGCTTGCACGAAGATGGCCAGCGCGCTGAGGAGGCCGGCCAGCGCCCAGGCCACCGTGCCGAGAAGGCGGACCGGTATGCCGAGCAACGCCGCTCGGTCGGCGTTCTCCGACGATGCCCGCAGAGCCAGGCCTATCTTCGTCCGGCGCAGGAGCAGGACGAGTCCGACGGTCACCAGGATCTCGACCACGAAGGCCGCGATCTGATTTCCGCTGAGCACGGGCTGTCCGCGGCCGTTGTGCAGGGCAACGTTCTGCCAGGGGGTCATCACTTCAGCGGTGCCCGTAGCCTTCTGGCCCATCCAAATGGGTATGAAGAAGCTGAACACCCCGAGGGTCTGCGCCACCCCGATGGTCAACACGGTCACGATCAGCCTCGGCGAATTGGCGAAGCGGCGCATTAGCAGGATGTCGGTCAGGGCTCCGAACAACGGCCCCCCGATCACGGCGATGGGGAGTACCACGAGATAGTTGATGTGGTACTGGACGACCAGGAGCAGCGCCACGATCGAAGGCAGGGCGCCGATGGCGGCCGCGGCAAAGTTGATGATGCGGGTGGTGCGGTAGATCAGGACCAGTCCAACTCCCATGATCCCGTAGAGTGACCCCAGCGCGATCCCCTCCACCAGGTTGGAGGGGGACTGGTGGAAGAGGAGCTGGACGACGACGAAGAAGCCGACGACGAGGGCCGCATAGCGGCCGAAGCGGGCACGCCTGGTATCTGCTCCGGCCATTTCGACCCCGTGGCGGTACGCCGTCGCTACCTGGCGCGCCGCCCCCTCCAGGGCCAAACGTACCGAGGGCGCTCCCGGCGAGTCGACGCTCATCGGCTCAACACTTGGACGGTCTCACGGCCGGAACCGGCGGACCATTGGGTTCCGACGGGAACTGGCCCAAGTTGAAGCGGGCTCCTTCAACCTGGCAGAAGGTCCCGGCCACGTTGTTGTACTTGGACGCCGTGTTCTCGTCCCAGTACACCACCCGGTTGTCCTGGCTCCAGTGCCAATCCCCGGGGGCGAAGCCCAGGAGTTGATGGCCCGTGGTCCCCCCGCCTACCGAACCCATGGCAGGCGCTCGGGATTGCATATTGGCCGGGGTGAGAGCGGGTCCGGTGTTCTCAATCACGTTGGCCATCATCAGGAATTGCAGGAGGTAGCTGTCGGCATTGGAGTACGAGCCGAGGGCGTTGGGCAAAGAGGCTTTCTGCCCTTCCTGGCTCCACATGACCGCCGCCGGACCCGTGCCCTGCGCGGGCTGGGAATCGATCGGAGAAATGCCGATGGCATTGGAAAACTCACAGTTGGCGCTCGAAGGGCATGCCGGCCCCGATTCGTACGCCTGCCCCGTGTTGTCCTGATCCATCAGTTGGTCATTGGCCATCAGGATCTCCGGCCAGTAATTGTTCGCTGATGCACCTTGGAAGAGGATCTGCGGCGCCACGGTGTCACACAGGCACAGGACAGCGTTGGCCGGATTGGACGCGGTGTCCAAGGCCGCCAGGCCGGCTTGCACTTGTTGGGCCGCCGTGTTGATGTCCTGCGAGTAGAAGTAGGTGTGCCAGATCTTGTCGCCGCAGTCACTGGCCAGTGCGGGCGCCAGGACCTGGGTAACCGAGTTCTCGTTGTCCGGATCGTTGGTCGAGATGACCCCGAGGCGGCGCGGCTGTCCATTGAAGTTCTGGGACGGGTTCTCCGTGCCGGCGAACGCGACTTTACGGGACGGCACGTTGACCGAGGACATCTGTGCGCACCACCACTGGGCAAAGGCCGTCTCGATCCTGGTTGAGCTTTGGTCTGAGCTATAGAAAAAGGGCGCCAACTCGTTGGACAAGGTGTCCGAGAATCCGATGCCTCCCATGGCGATGGTGTGGTCCTTGGCGATCTCGGCGTAACAGACCGAACACACGGTGTTGTTCACCCAGATGATGATGTAGGGCTGATAGGTCTGCACGACACTGTCCATCTCGGCGGTGAGGCAGGTGGTGTCGGGCGGTACGACCTGGCACTGTCCTTGGTAGGGGATGATCTTGAGGGTGCGCCCGTAGAGGACGTAGTGCGAATTGATGAACGATGCCACCGTCGAGTCCCAGAGCGTCTCGCCGCCGAAGGACACGTAGCCACCTTGCGCCTGGTCGATGGCATTCACCTCGGGGCCATAGTTCGACCAGTAGTCCACCACGGTGATGGTGTTCCCCGTCACACCCTGATAGGTGGCACCGCCGTTGCCCGGGTCGGGCGCACCGATGATCCCCGGGGTGCATGCCGGGGCGTAATAGATCACACTGGCATCGAACTCCCGACCACTCACGCAGTGGGCGGTGCTCCCGGCAGCAGCGGCAGCAGCACCCTGGGCAACCGCGGCAGCGGCACCCTGGGCGGCGGCGGCTCCTGCCGCGGTCCGTTTGGATGTCGCCGATCCTGCACCTGCACCGGTTGTCGCTCCTGCCGCACCAGTCGAACCCAACGTCGTCGTCGTCACGCCCGAAGTCAGACCGTTGGTTGCTGTCGCGGCGCCGCCGGCATTCCCCGAACTTGCCGCGGCCAGCGAGCTGGTGGGGGCCGTAGACGGCGCGATGGCGACGATGAGGGCCTGCACGGCCAGGACGGCGAGGAGCGGCCAGAAACGAAGGAGTCGGTTTGGTGCCGGTGGCGCGTCAGCCATGTCGGACCACGGTGCCGTGGACCAAACAAGCGATCATTGACTCACGATAGACCGCATTCTCCTGCGAGGCAGGGTGCGCATCTCTTCGGTGCCTCAGGTGGCGCGGCGCCGCAATGACGGCTGGGCGATGGCGGAGGGCACCCAGCCGACGTCATCGGCATTGAGGTCGATGCCCGGTGGCACGATCTCATCTATCCGGTCCAGCACGTCACTGCTCAGATGCACGTCGAGCGCCATGAGTTGGGACTCCAGATGTTCCATGGTTCGAGGTCCGATGATGGGTGCGGTGACGCCCGGATGAGCGAGTACAAACCCCAGCGCGAGTTGAATGATGCTCAAGCCCGCGCCGTCGGCCACCTCGCTGAGTTCGGTCACTGCGGCGAGCTTCTGCTGGTTGCCGGGCACGGTCATGTCGTAGTGGTGGGGCAGCATGGCCGAGCGCCGACTGGTGTTGTCCTTGCCCGTACCAAAGGCGCCCGAGAGCCACCCGCCGGCGAGTGGGCTCCACGACAGCACCCCCATGGCGTACTTCTGACACATGGGGAGAACATCCTTCTCGACACCCCGCACCAGAATTGAGTAGGGCGGTTGCTCGGTCACGAAACGCTCCCGGGCGCGCCGTTCGGCTACCCACTGGGCCTCGACGATCTCATGGGCTGGGAAGGTGGAACTGCCGAAGTAGCGGATCTTGCCGGCCCGGACCAGATCCGTCAGCGCCCCCAGTGTCTCGTCGATGTCAGTGTCGTGAGAGGGACGGTGGATTTGGTAGAGATCGATGTAGTCGGTGCCCAGGCGGCGCAAGCTGTTGTCGCACTCGGCCAGGATCCAGCGGCGCGAGTTCCCCTGGGCGTTGGGGTCACGGCCCATGGCGCCGTGCACCTTGGTGGCCAGCACGATCTTCTCGCGCTTGATCTGAGCCAACGCCTTGCCGACGATCTCTTCGGACTCACCGAAGGAATACACATCGGCGGTGTCGATGAAGTTGATGCCGGCTTCAAAGGCAGCATGAATGATGCGAATTGACTCGTCATGGTCGGGGGTGCCCCAGGCACCGAACATCATTGCCCCCAGGCAGAGTGGACTGACCTTTATGCCGGTGCGACCGAGGATGCGGTACTCCATCGGACAAATGGTAGCCAGGGACACCGCCAGAAGCCCAGGGTGCGTGATTCAGCCTCTGAGGCGGTTCGACGCGTCCATGGCCGCCCACAGCAGTACCGGCTCGCCGGTTCTGGCGTAGCTACGCAGTACTGCTTCGGTGAGCTTCATGGCGTGCTCGTCGCCCGAGCCGATGGCGCCGTCGATCAGCTCCTCCGGTGAAGGAAGGCCCTCTGATCCGACCTCGGGCACGTGACGATCGATGGCGAAGGCCACATGGATTGAGGCAACCGCCTGCCACGCGTAGGCCAGTGCGGCATGGTGGTCCTCGGCAGGTAACCAGGGCAGCAGCAGTTCGAGCGCCAAGGGACAGGTGACGGCGTGGATGAGAGCGACGGGATTCCCCGCCGCGGCATTGCGCAGGTAGGCCCGGACGCCACCGAGTGCGAGCTGATCTATCAGGCCGATGGCGTCGCCCTCGGGACGAAGGGAGGCAACACCGCGGGCAAACTCGTCGCCGATGCCGTCCACATGGGCCACCTGGGCGGTGATGAGGTGCTCGTGCGGTGTCCCCTCCGGGAGGGCGGGGAGACCGGCCAGGGCCGCGGGCACCTCGAGGTGACCCGTCAGCTGCGGCGGTCCGGGGAGCTCCTGATAGCGCGAGGCCCAGTAGGCCATTGCGGTCGCCACCTCCAATCGTCGGGTCGGGGTGTCCACGCGACTCAGGGCTCGCAAGGCATGGGCGGTCCGGATGAGGCCGTGTGCCGCCGCGCCGATGCTGCCCGGAACGAGGCGCGGTACCCATTCACCCACCACGGCGGTGACAGGTCGATCGGCCATCTCGGTTTCGAAGAGCGCCAACCAGTCAGCGAACCGCGTCACGTCACCCAGCGCGCCCGGCCAGGCCTCCTCGCTCAGCGGGCGGACGGCCGGTGGCGGTGCATGATCCAAGCGCCCCCGGTAACGGGACAGCCAGGGGTCGATGGCCTCAGCTCTCCCGAGGTGGTCGAGCGCTTCGGCCACCATGGGCCCGTGATTCGACAGACCGATGGACCCGAACTCGGGGGCGGTGTCGGCCAAGGCGGAAAGGGCAGTATCGAGCTGATCTGCCGCCATCGCCCCAGTATGCCGGGAGTGGCGTCCCATTGCCCCGGGCCGGCACCGCTACGATCCCGCCTTGGACGTTTGGAGGTCTGATGGCGACCACGCCGCCACTGCACGGCATGAGGATCATTGAGTGCTCGGCGTTGGGGCCAGCGCAGATCACCACGCCGTTGGTGGACCTCGGGGCCGACGTGATCAAGGTCGAGCCACCCGGGGGCGACTACATCCGCGAGATGACGTGGCCCATCGTCGAGGGCGTCTCGCTCATGCACCTCCACCTCAACCGGGGCAAGCGCTCGCTGGTCCTCGATCTGCGCACCGATGCCGGCGTGGCCATCTTCAAGGAACTGGCCCGCACGGCCGATGCCGTGGTCGAAGCCATGCGCCCCGGAGCGCTGGCCCGGCGGGGGGTCGGCTTCGAGGACCTGCGCACCATCAATCCCCTGATCGTCTTCTGCACCATTTCGGGATACGGCATGACCGGGCCCTATCGTGACTTTCCGAGTCACGGTGTCGCCTATGACGTGTGGGCGGGCATCGTCAACGTCGCCACCGACGACGAGGGATTCGCCTACCTCCCCGAGCATGCCTCCATTGGCATCCATGCCGGGCCGCTCTTCGGTGCCCTGGGCATTCTGGCTGCCATCACCCGGGCCCGCGCCACCGGCGAAGGGACCTATGTGGAAGTGGCCCAGTCCGATGCCGCCGCGGCCATGGACTGGCTGCGCAGCGAGACCTGGCGCGCCTATGAGCGACCCGAATCAGAGGTCACCGGCAACAAGGCGGATGACTACCAGCGCCGGGCCCCGGGCACCGGCGGGATGGTGGAGGGCGTGCGCTACCAGGTGTA
>PNAT01000007.1 GCA_003169675.1 Acidimicrobiaceae bacterium | reverse complement strand
AAGATGGTGATCCCGGCCAGGGCGACCGCAACGAAGAGCACCAGACTCTGCACGAAGTTGAATTGCGAGAACGACACCGTCCTCGACATGCCACCGTAGAGAGCACCCGCGAGGCCGGCCATGCCTCCCGCCAGGATGAAGACGGCGAGTTTGGTTCTCGTGATGCTCATCCCGACGGTGGCGCAGGCGGCCTGGCTGTCACTCATGGCCACCAAGCGCCGCCCAAACGGACCACGGCGCAATGCTCCTACTCCGATCAGACAGAGCGCGAACACAATGGCGATCAGTACGACGAAGGCACGGTCGGTCGTGAAGTGCATGCCGAAGATGTCGGGGCGTCCAACGGTCATGGACCCGTTCGGGATGATCGACGGGTTCGTGAAGAAGAGACTGTCCATCAGTGCGGCGAAGGCCAGGGTTGCCAGCGCCATATAGAGGCCGCGCAACCGCAGGGCCGGGAGTGCGAGCAACCCGCCAGCCGCGGCACACAGGCCAATGGCGGCCAGCACGCCGAGGACGGAGTTGCCCCCATCGATCTTGGTCATGGCCCACGATCCAAGGCCCAAGAACGTGAACTGACAGAGCCACACTTGGCCCCCATAGCCCGAGAGCAACACCAGCGAAAGGGCAGCCAGGCCGATCGAGAGGGCCAGGCCCAGCGTGTAGAGGTTGTTGCCGGTGATGAGTGCAGCCAGCACCACCGTGGCTGCCACCAGCACCACTCCGCCGACGAGCGTCATGTTGAGGCTGGCCACCTTGGGTGGCCGCTGGCGGGCGACCCGACCGACGGCCAGCTTCGATTGGGGCAACAGAATCAGGGCGACGATCAGCAGCCCCATCGGCAGGATTGCCGTCACGTCATTGAGGAGGCTGGCCGGGACGTAGCCGACGGCCAGCGACTCGGACACCCCCAGGATCATGGCGCCGAGGAAGGTCAGCGGCAGACTGCGCAAGCGCCCGACTATGGCGGCGGCGTAACCGAAGATCACCAGCTCGGAAAGGATCTGAATGCTCATCCCGGTGCCGGGTGACAACAGGATGCCGGCCAATCCGGCCAATAGAAAGCCGATCATCCAGGCGAAGCCCGAGATTCGGCTTGTCCGGGCACCGGTCAGGGAGGCGAGGGACGGATCGTCCACCACGGCTCGCATCGACACGCCCATCCGGGTCCGTTTGAACAACGCCCAGAGCGCCACGGCCACGCCCACCGCGCACCCGGCGGTGATCAGCTGCTCGTAGGTCAGGTTGACCCCCAAGACAGCAACCTGGTCACCCGAGAACCATTCCGGGAGATTCCGCGAGGTCGTCTGGTCCCAGATGGTTCCGGTGGCGCCGTAGAGCACGAGGAACAATCCCAGGCTCACCACGATCATCGTGTTGAGTGATGAGCCGTAGAGCGGTCGCATGAGCACACGCTCGACCACCAGTGCAAATGCCGGCGCGATCACCAAGAGCACCAACACCAGAGACAGGATCGGGTTCCAACCCCAACCCTGCCAGAGTTGCCAGTACAGGTACGCCAAGAACATCCCGACCGCGCCGTGGGCGAAGTTAAAAACGCCGGTGGCGTTGTACGTGACGACCAATCCACTCGCAGTGACCGCGTAGATGGAACCGGTGACTAGCCCCACCACCAAAAAGCTGACGAACTCATTCACGATTGCTCGCCCTTAGCCACGTAGTCGGTGTCGCTTAACGGGAGACGCCCTTGTAGTTGGTCGGGTAGAAGCCGTTGGGGTTGCAGATGAAGCCGGACTTGGGGTCGGGACTGATTCGACTCCAATTCCCGTTCTCGTATTGCGCGACGATCCAGCATTGTCCGGGGATCTTCTGGGCCGGATTCTGGGTAGAAATGAGGCCGCTGGCGTTGAACGAGGTGATCTTGTTGAGTTGCGCCTCGAGGCTGGCCCGGGTTGGGTTCGCCCCGGCGCCCATCAATCCCTGCACGAACAGCTGGGCGTTGATCCAGCCGTACAAGGTGTACAGGTCGAGCTGGGTCTGGGGATCCACCTTTTTCGCCCACGTGTCGAAGGTGGCAACTGCCGGTACCGATTTGGCGTCTTCGCCCTCGTAGAGCGAAGTGACCCCGGTGACCAAGGTGCCGTTTCCGGCAGACCCCGGTTTGAAGTTCTTCTCGTAGGTGTTGCCGCCGCTGACCAGCAGCGCATTGAGGCCCTCTTGCTTCAACTCCTGGGCCCTGGTGGAGATGTAGGCGCCTTGCTGGGTGGGCTCGAAGACCATCTTCACCCCGGCATTCTTCATCTTGATCATGTCGGGCAGGAACGTGGTCTCGGCGAAGCCGGCATCACGGGAGTACAGCCACTTGTAGCCGAGGCTGTAGGTCAACTTCCTGAAGGTCTGTTCGGCCGTGACCGCGGTCGCGGCCGCATTAGAGCCGATGAGCCCGACGGCGGTCACGGCCTTGGGGTACTTCGTCTTGAGCCACTTGAACGGACCAGTGACCTCACCGCCGTTGACCAGTGGAATGGCTGAGTAGAGATTGGGGTCCGTGTAGAGGGCGGGGGTAAGTACCTGGGTGACGATCGGAAGCTTGGCGGCGTCGATGGCCGACTGCTCGGCGCCGTCGAGCAACGAGAATCCCCCGACGATGGCGAAGTCGTTGGCGGCAATGCTCTGTGCTTCATTGGTCACCGTCCCCGATGAGAACGCGCTATCCCTCCCATCGAGAACGAGCTTCCGTCCGTTCACCCCACCCTTGCTGTTGATGTAGGCGAAGTAGGCCTCCGTTCCGATTTTGGCCCCCTCGAACAGTCCGGCAATTGGTGCGGAGATGTCACTGATCGAACCAACGGTGATGGCTTTCGCAGTCACTCCGGGTGCCGCAGTGGCGGTCGTCGTGGCGGCCGACTGGGTGATGCCGACACCCAGCGAGAGCACACTGGATCCGAGCGTCAGCGCCAGGCCACCTGCCACCAACCGGCCCGAGCGGAATCTCGCCGTTCCCCCCAGAATGGCCCGGGCGGCATCGCCGGCCGGATCGCGCCAAGTCTGGTCCTGCGAATGAAGCTTCCCCACGTCTCTCCCCTTGCGTCTGTGAAGTCCCACTGAGTGTCGGTAGCCAACTGGGACGTCGGGTCATACCCGAGTTTCTGACTCTATGTCAGAACCTTTCGAGATGGGGGTCGACATCGGCGCCGCTGGGTTGCTCGCGGCTACCCGGGCCGCATCGAGGAAGGCGACCACACCGCCGGTGGTGGCCTGGCAACGCAGCGACGCCAGCACGTCGAAGGCGTGCTGGGCCAGCGGGAGTTCGGCATACGCCACCGGCGCGTTCGATACGGCCCGCAGGGCGTCGACAAACGTCCGCGCCACGTCCACCGGAACCAACGTGTCGTTCCGGCCGTGGAGAACAAAGAACGGGGGAGCGTCCGCCCGCACCCGATACGTCGGCGAGGCGTCCCGGAACACCTCGGGGTGCTCAGAGACGGTCGTCTTCATGACGCGCTTCTCAAGGAGATCCAACA
>PNAT01000017.1 GCA_003169675.1 Acidimicrobiaceae bacterium | reverse complement strand
GGCACCTTGTAGCGGGCCAGATTCGCCTTCACAAAGGCTCTCACCCCGTCGGCACTGAGATGGTGCCCCGGTCGCAACACCACGAAAGTCCGCAGGCGGGTGCCGAATGCATCATCGGCCACGCCGATGGCAGCCGCCTCATCAATGGCATCGTGGGATGTCAGCAGGTTCTCGATCTCCTGGGGNNTCCCCACCGGAGACGATCATGTCGTCATCGCGCCCGTCGACGAACAACCGGCCGTCCCCGTCGAAGTGCCCGACATCGCCGGTGGACATGAGGCCCTCAATCGTTTCCTTGCCGCCACCGCCGGTGTAGCCGCGGAATTCAAGACCGTTGCTCACGAAGATACGCCCGGTGACACCCGCCGGCACCGGTCGATGTTCGTCGTCGAACACCTCCACGGTGGTGCCCAGCGGAGGTTTGCCCGCCGTTCCTGGAGCCAGGCGGAGGTCGGCGGGAGTGGCGATGGTGACCCATGCCACCTCCGTGGAACCGTAGAGGTTGTAGACGATGTCGCCGAATGTGTCCATGGCCCGGGTGGCCATTGAGCCCTCGAGTTGGGCGCCGCTGGACAGAATGACCTGCAGATCCGCCAGGTCGAGTTGCGCTATCCGCTCCTCCCCCAGCGACAGAAGGCGGTTGAGCATGGCCGGGACGACGACCAGCGACGTGCAGCGGAGGTCGGCGGCGGCGACCAGCGTCTCTTCGGGATCGAAGTTCCTGCGGATGACCATCGTGGAGCCCATGGCCGTGGCCAACAGGGCGGTGCCCATACCCAGGGCATGAAACAGGGGCGGCGCTATGAACATGGCCCCGCCCCGGTGAAAGGGAACCTTCGAGAGAAGGGCACCGGGACCGACCAGTGACCAGCCGATGTCGCGGTCAGCGCCCTTGGGCGCGCCGATTGTCCCACTGGTCAGGATGACGACCTGGCCGTGCTTCTCAGGCGTCGGCGGAGGAGCGGGGTTGCCCCCGGTGACGAGGGACTCCATGCTCGTGCCCTTGGCCGGTCCGTCCGGGTCGTCGGTCCAGGCCACGAACCGGCCCTTCGGGGCATCGACCTTGGACACCACCTCTGTGAACTCCTCGTCACAGATGAGCAGTTCCACGCCTTCACGACCACATACCTCGGTCGCCTGGGGGCCGGCGAAGTCCGTGTTGAGGAACAGGGCCCGGCCACCGGCCTTGGCGGTCCCGAAGATGGCGTCGAGCATGCCCCTGTGATTGCGGCACATGATGCCGACGCTCGAGCCGGCTCCGACGCCCCGGTCCCGCAGGGCATTGGCCAAGGCGTTCGAGCGGAGGTCGAGCTCGTGGAACGTGAGGATGCCACGGTCGTCAGCTACGCCCGGCCGGTCCCCTTGCCGTATGGCAGCAATCCCGACTGCGGCGCCGTAGGGCCCGTAGTGTTCCAGGGCCTGCCCCATGGCGAACAGGCGATGGGGTAACTCGGGGCCTATCAGACCGGAACGTGCGATTGCGAGCAACGCTTGCGCCTCAACCGGAAGACGCTTGAAGAGCTTTGTGCCCATGGCCAGTCTTTAGTCCGAGCCTTTGGCCACGAAAAGTCCGCACCCCTCGATGTTGTTTTCAACTCTAGGTGAGCTTGGGACCTCCTCCCCGTTGCCGGGCCTCCTTAAGCCGGAATGACTCACCGGAGGTAGCCACGAAGACGCTGTGATGGAGCAGCCGGTCGAGCAAACTGACGGCGGTGGTGTGTTCGGGGAGGAACTTCCCCCAGTCCTCGAAGGGCCAGTGCGAGCCGATGCCGAGCGACTTGTTCTCATAGGCGGCGGCGACGATGCGGAAGAAGAGCTGGGCACCGGTGTCGTCCATGGGGGCGAAGCCGATTTCATCGATCAGAACAAGGTCGGCTTTCATGATCTGCTCGATGACCCGTCCGACGGAGTTGTCGGCCAGGCCGCGGTAGAGGGTCTCGACCAGATCGGTGGCGCTGAAGTAGCGCACCCGCTTTCCCTCGTTCACGGCCCGGTGTCCGAGGGCGACGAGGAGATGGCTCTTGCCCGTCCCGGCCGGGCCGACCAGACAGAGGTTCTCCTTGGCACGAATCCATTCGAGACTGGCCAGGTAGTCGAACGTCGCCCGTTTCACCGACGACGCGGCCACGTCGAACTCGTCGAGGGTCTTGGTGACCGGGAAGGCGGCGGCGGCCAGGCGACTCCGGGTGTTCGACGCGTCACGGCTGGCGATCTCGGCTTCTATCAAGGTGCGCAAGAACTCATCGGGCTTCCAGCGCTGCGTCTTGGCCAGCACCAACAACTCGGGGCACAAGCGACGCATGGCACCGAGTCGCAGCCGGCGCAACCCGGCTTCGATGTCTGGTGCGAGTAAAGGAGGTGTGGTGCTCATTGGTCCCCTCCGATGGCGTAGTCGGTGAGCGAGCGGGTGGCGACAACGGGAAGGTCGACAATGAGCGCGTCGCCCGGGGAACGGGGTCGTGGGACACCGCTCCCGGCGGCGAGGATCGAACGCACGTCATGAGCCCGGAACCGGCCGAACTCGACCGCTCGTGCAACGGCTGCGATGAGCTCTTCTTTGCCATGGGCGGCCTCCATGGCGCAGATCTCGCGGAGGTCGGCGGCCAGGGTGGTCACACCTCGAGCCGCTGCCCCTTTGATGAAGGCCTCGGCCACCGGCCCGAGAGCGCAGAAGGCCACCTCGGCCGGCGTCTTGGGCCGCACCGCCCGGTCGGGGGCGGGCCGTGCGCCGCCGTAGTGCTCGTCGGCGACCGACGTCTCACCAGGAGCGACGATGGCGTGTTCGGCGATGATCTCGCCCAAGAACACCACCATCACCACCCCGTCGGCCACCCGGAGCTCGACGGTGCGCCCGATGTGGACGTTCGGCACCGAGTAGCGGGCCGAGCCGAACCTCACACAGCTCAGGCGGTCGACCTTGCGCATGGCCACCTTGCCGATCCGGGCCCTGAGTTGCGGCAGATCACCGAGCAACGGAAGCTCGAGGGCGAGCCGAACGGCGGGGATGGCGGCGATCTCTGAATGCATCTGGGCGTTCACTTCGGCGCACCACGCCACCCCCTTGGCGTTGGCCCGCACCAGATCGGCCACACTGAGCTCTTCGGGGATCATGAGGTCGGACTTCACGTAGCCCACCAACGCCTCGACGATGCCTTTGGACTCAGGATCCGCCCCCTGACAAAAGTCCGGCCTCGTGCCGTAGTGGGTGACGAAGCGGACATAGTCCGGCGTCGGGATCACCAGCCCAGCCACCGTGCCCGCCTTCAAGCAGCCCATGCGGTCGGTGAGCAAGGTCTTCGGCACGCCGCCGATGGTTTCCATGCACAACGCCAGGGCGGCCATGGTCGCCTCTGCCCCCAAGTTGTCGGCGAAGAAGACAAACCGGAACCGACTCCAGGCCAGCACGGCGCAGAACACGAACAGGGGTCCGATCTCCCCCCAGTCAAAGACCAACATGTCGCCCGGCGCCCAGACTCCGGGCCGGCGCCCCCGATGGTGATCACGCCTCCACTGCACCTTGGCCTCGGCCACCGCCCGGCGGAAGTTGCGGGCCGAGCCGCCATAGCCCGCAGCCACGGCGACCGGCAGGAGCCGTTTGGCCGTGATCCGACCCGAGGTGCGCTTGACCCGCTCGGCGATGATGGCGCTGACTGAGTCGTAGTTGTGCACCACGGCCACTTCAGATCCGCTCCCGAGCGCTTCGGCCCGCCTGGCCGCGTCCACGACCCTCTTCACGGTCTTGTCGGTGGTGCCGCAGATCTCCGCTGCGGCTCGGTAGGAACCCACCTCTTGGTAGGCAGCATGCATGTCCATTCGTTCCCTCACTGATTTCATAGAGGTGTCCCTTCGGTCGGCGCGGCGGTTGGCTAGAACCGCCACCGTGACCGGCCGGAGGGACCCTCAGGTGGATGCTTCAGTGAGGGGTGCGGACTTTCTCGTGGCCAAAACTGCGGACTTTTGGTGGCCACCAGTGCGGACCGCTCATGGCCATAAGTGCGGACTTTCTCGTGGCCACGGACA
>PNAT01000027.1 GCA_003169675.1 Acidimicrobiaceae bacterium | reverse complement strand
ACTCCACCTCGCGGCGCGAGATCCCGAGCAGGAAGAGGATGGCGTCGAGGTAGGGCACGCTGAGCACCGTGTCGGCGGCCTGGCGCACCAGGGGCTTGGCGTTGAAGGCGATGCCCAGTCCGGCCACCGCCAGCATGTCAAGGTCGTTAGCACCGTCGCCCACGGCGATCGTCCGCGACAGCGGGACGCCAGCCAGGCGGGCGAAACGCACCAGCGCAGCCGCCTTCCCGGCCCGATCGACGATCGGTCCCTCGAGTTCGCCGGTGAGGGTGCCGCCCTCCATGCTGAGCACATTGGCCGCCAGGTGGTCGATGCCCAGATCGGCCACCGTGGCGGCGATGACCTGGGTAAAGCCACCACTGACCACACCCAGCTCGTAGCCCAACCGCTTGAGCGTGCGCACCAGCGTGCGCGCTCCAGGCGTGAGGACGATCGAGCCACGGACGGCGTCGAGGTCGGCCTTTCCGACCCCGGCCAGCAGGCGCACCCTTTGGCGCAACGCCTCCTCGAAATCGATGGCACCCTCCATGGCGGCCTGCGTCACCGCAGCGACCTGGGCGCCGCAGCCAGACCGCTCGGCCAGCAGATCGATCACCTCACCCTGGAGGAGCGTCGAGTCCGCATCGAGCACGATCAGATGTTTGGCCCTCCGGTGCAATCCGGCCACCTGCACCGCGATGTCCACCTCCCGCTGCACCGCCTCATCGGCCAGGGCGCGCCGGAGCCGGTTCAGATCGCCACCGGCCACTATGAGCTCGTAGCTGTGCACCGGGTAGTCCGACAGGCGCACTATGCGCTCGATGTTGCCCCCGCACTGGCTGATCCGACCGGTGACACCACCGAGCGTTGCCGCCTCGATTTCGGGCGCCAGGAGGGTGACCAGGAAGCGATCCTCCTCCATCACCGTCTCGTCCTCGACGAGCGGGGCGATCGCCACCTCAATGAGCCCCGCGGTCAGCTCAGCGCCTAACGCGAGCGTGAGGTCATCGGTGGTGCCGGGGTCGATCTCGATCTCGATACAGAGCAGCAGGCGGCCATGCACCCGAATTTGCTCGACGTCGCGCACCGCAATGCCCTGTCCGGCCAGGGTGGCGAACAGTCGCTCGGCGATGCCCGGCCCGTCCTGGCCGGTCAAGGTGACCAAGTGGGGAGTGCGGCCCGACATCTGGGGGCAACGGTATCGGGCCGGCGGGAGCATCTCGCCTCGCACTCAGGGAAGCGCGCCGTCCGTCTCGTCCACCCAACCCTGCCCGTCCACCCAGCGCCGGATGATCCGGGCCGGCACGCCGCCCACCACGCAGCGGTCCGGGATGGTGCCCCGCACCACCGCTCCCGCTGCCACGACGACGTGCTCACCGATCTGCGCCCCCGGGAGGACGACGACGTTGGCGCCCAACCAGCTTCCCGACCCGATGCGCACCGCTGCTTCGGTGGGCCACTGCCGCCCGATGGGCTCCAACGGGTCCAGGTAAGTGTGGTTCTGATCCGTGATGTACACGTAGGGGCCCGTCTGAATGTCGTCGCCGATCTCAATGGACCAGTGCCCGACAATGTGCGAGCCCCGGCCGATGACGCAGCGGCTCCCGATCTTGACCACCGGATCGGTGGGCATCTCCTGTCCCGGGGCCATACCGGCCGTGATGCAGGTGTTGGGGCCGACCAGCGTCTCGGACCCGATATGGATGCAATGCTCGTTGTAGATGGCCCCCTGAGGGAAGAGGAGGCACGCCCCGCGCCCCATCTTCCCGAAGCGCTGGCCTCGGGAATCGTCGGGTCCGATGGCCCCAAGTTGGCCGGCCACGTCCCAGGCACCGTGCACCAGGCGCGCCAACCCGCGTCGCAACGGTCCGGGGAGAGAGCGGGCCCAACTCACGCCGGAATGGTAGGTGCCGGCCACGGTAAAGGCGAAGGCGAGGCCTCAGTACACTGTCGCCGTGCAGCCAGAGCCTCCGGCGGACGGCCCTGAGCCTTCACCGCTGCCACCAGGAAAACAACAGATCAACCGTCGTCGGTTCCTCCTGCTCTCGGCCCTCGGCACCGCTGGGGTCACCGCGGGTGCCTACGGTGCCGGCAACGGGGCCAGGGCCGCCGACTACGAGACGCGCCCACCGGCCCGGCCAAGGCGCCCCACCCCGACCTCCCAGGCCCCCCCGCCGGCCGTGCAACAGACCACGCTCGAGAGCGGGGTAATCGTGCCCACGGCGACCTGGCTGATCGCCGAGAACAACAAGCCCGGGACTCTCGACTGGATCGTCAACCACGTCCAGCCCGACCATGCCCTGGAGGGATTCGCCAGCCAGGTCAGCGCGGTGCCCGGCGATGACGTAGCGCTCTACGTCAACACCACCGCCCAGGCCGTGCAGGTCCAGGCCTACCGCATGGGCTACTACCAGGGCCTGGGTGGTCGCCTCATCTACCAGAGCGCCATGGTGCCGGCCGGTCCGCAGGCGGCACCGGTGGTGAGCCCCGGGATCGGGACCGTCTCGTGCCCGTGGACACCCACCGTGAGCTTCACCGTCGATGACACCTGGCCCCCCGGGTGTTATCTGCTCAAGCTGACCGGCAACGGGGGGGAAGAGCAGTACGTCCCCTTGACCATTCGCGACGACGCCTCGACGGCGGCCTACGTGATCCAGAACAGCGTGACCACCTGGCAGGCCTACAACCTCTACGGCGGCTACAGCCTCTACTACGGCCCGGACGCCAAGGGGAAGCCGATCTTCGCCAACCGGTCTCGCGCCGTCTCCTTCGACCGTCCTTACCCCCAGAGCTGGGCGTCGGGCGCCGCCGACTTCATGGGCAACGAATTCCCGCTTCTCTACGACCTTGAACGCCTTGGCCTTGACCTCACCTACTGGACCGATGTCGATCTGCACGCGCAACCCGAGCTCCTGGCCAACCACAATTGCCTGTTCAGCCTGGGCCATGACGAGTACTGGTCCCAGTCCATGCGCCAGGGTGCGGCCACCGCCAATGGCGCCGGAGTCAATCTGGCCATTCTCGGCGCCAACGCCTGCTACCGCCAGATCCGCCTGCAGTCGACCTCCATCGGTCCTAACCGGCTGCAGGTCTGCTTCAAGGACGCCACCGAGGATCCAATGGCGCAGCAGGATCCCTCGCTCACCACCGTCAACTGGAACCAGGCCCCGGTCAACGACCCTGAATCGAACCTGTTCGGTTCCACGTATCAGTCGGTGGGCGCGCAGGCCGACATGGTGGTGACCGACGCCTCCTCGTGGCTCTTCGCCGGATGCAACCTGTCCGACGGGCACGTCTTCCCCAACATGATCGTGGGCGAGTACGACCGCTACGTGCCCTCCCTCCCCGGACCCCGCAACCTTGACGTGCTGGCCCACTCACCCATACCGGGCCAGAGCAACTGGTCCGATGTCACCTACGTCACCGCCCCGGGCAACGGTGGGGGGGTGCTGACCAGCGGCTCGGCCTACTTCGTCTACCGCCTGGCCAACGCCACCGCCATGCCGTCCAACGTGGTCCCCACCGGCACTCCCGGCGAGACCGACGTGCTCCTGCGCGCCATGGAGAATCTCTACGGGCGGTTCGGCCAGGGTCCGGCCGGCGTCCTCGGCCCATCTGAGGGCAATTGGACCTCGGTGTACTCGGGTGCGGGCGCCCAGGCCGGGTCGGCCACACCCACCCCTTCTGCCTGACCTCGCAATGACCACACTCGGGGCGGCGACCCCTCTACGATAAATCCCGAGCCATCATGAGTCCCGCCGCCCAGCACGCCCGCACCACGACGCACGCCCGCCCCCGCCTGTACTTGAGCCTCGGTGCCCTGGCGGCCGTCGGCCTGAGCGGGCTGGCGCTCAGCACCTGCGCCTCAACGCCATCCACGCACCACTCGGTCGCCTCGGTGACGACCACCACCAAGCCGGTCCCGCCCCCACCCACCTGCCCGCTCACCGGCACGGCCGCGCCCGGCGGCGTGGTGCCGCCACGACCGGCCCTGGGAGTCAAGATCGACAACATCAATGCGGCCCGCCCACAAAGCGGGCTCGACAAGGCCGACATCGTCTTCGAGGAGCCCGTCGAAGGCGGCATCACCCGCCTGGTGGCCGTGTTCCAGTGCCAGGACGCCCCATCGGTGGGTCCCGTCCGCTCGGCCCGTAACGTCGACATCGGAATCCTCGGGCAACTAGGCAATCCCATTGAGGTGCATGTTGGAGGGATTCAACCGGTGCTGGCCAACATCAATGCGTCGCCGATCGTCAACGTCGACCTCGGCGCCTACGGTGCCATCGAGAACCATCCCGCTGGCCGCTATGCCCCCGAGGACACATACTCGACGACGGCTCTCATGTGGGGCACCCACCCGACGATGACCACACCACCGCAGCCGCTCTTCTCATTTTCACCCACCGCGCCGGCCGGGACGCCGGTGGCGACCGTCCACGTCCCCTTTTCCGGGTATTCCGACGTGACCTGGAAGTACAACCCGGCCATCAGCGCCTTCCAGCGCTTCTACAACGGCACCGCCCCCGACATGTTGGCTGACGGCGCACAGACCACCGCAGCCAACGTGATCGTGCAGTACGTGCACATCAGTTACGGGCCATGGGTGGAGAGTGGGTGTTGCTCGCTGGAGGTCCAGTCCGACCTCTACCCCAACGCCAGCGGGAACTCCGTGGTCTTCCGCGGCGGGATGGCCATTGCCGGAACATGGCACCGCTCCACCCTGGGGTCGCCCACCCAGTTCCTGAATGCGGCCGGTGCACCGATCGCCCTGCAGCCCGGTCAGACCTGGGTCGAGTTGCTCCCCGACACCATCACGGCGACGACGACCCCGTAGCCGGCTTGCGGGCCACCAAGGCCAGCAGCAGGCAGTCCTCGGCCGCCGCGAACACACCGGGGTTCGCACTCGCTTCGGCTTCATCGAATTGTCCGGCCGCAACGCCGCGCCGCATCAGGTTGAGCCCTTTGGACTCGGTCACCTCGAACCCACCGGCCGTCAATTTTGCCACCAATTCGCCAACCGCGTACTCAATCTGGTGATCGTCGTTCATCAATTGGGATGAGCGCAGGCGCCACACCGGCCCGTTCGGAGTGTCCAGGCAGAACCAGCCCCCGGGGGCCAACACCCGGAACGCCTCCCGCACCACCGAGTCACCGTCGGACTCTGACACATGTTCGATCGACTGCCCGCTGTAGACCAGGTCGAACGATGAGTCGGCATAGGCGCTCAGGTCCACCATGGAGTGGAAGGCGAACTCCACCGGCCCCAGTGCGGACTGCACCGTCGCACCCTTGGACCCACCCTGGTAGATCTCGTGGCGCTCCTCGACCGGCAGGTCGACCACGACCAGGCGCGTGAAGGGATACGGGTAGCCCAGGTGCACCAGGGCACCGTCGGCGTATCCCTGGTGCGTCCCGCCCAGATCCAGAATGCGCGAGGCCGGGGGGAGGCCGGCCATGAATGCACTCCGGCTGACATGCATCGACAGCAACACGTCGGCAATGGGAACCTGGCGCCGGAACTCCTCGGAGTGGGCCAGCGCCTGGGCCACGCCGTGGCGGGACAGCTCACTGCGGGCCAGCTTGGCCGTGTACTCCGTGCCGCCGGTCGCATCCGGTTCACGATTCAAAATAACGTTGAAGGCCATGCGCACCGACTGCTTCGGCGGCAGGTAGCGGAATGGAACGGTGGGCACGATCCGGTCGAGCACCCGGTAGGCGCGTTGCTTCCACCCAGAGGTCGGCATGGCCCCATTCTGACGCGAAGCGCTCCGGGCAGAGCACCCGAGGGAGTAGCGGGGTCCGTCCGGAGCAACTTCGATGCTGTGAGAGTGCTGCGTGCGGCCGGAGCCGCTGGGGGAGGACTAGGAATCGAGCATGATCGGAAGGTCGTCCGGATCGACCACACCCTCTTCCGACATCTCGTCGATCACCTTGGGGGCCAGGCACTCCCGGACCCGGTCGTCGACCTCGGCCATGAGCTGTGGGTTCTCGAAGAGAAACGTCTTGACATTCTCCCGACCCTGCCCGAGCTGCTCGCCCTCATAGGTGAACCAGGCACCGGACTTCTTGATGAAGCCGAGCTCGACGGCAACGTCGAGCAACGAGCCCTCGCGGCTGATGCCCTTGCCGTACATGATGTCGAACTCAGCCTGCTTGAACGGGGCCGAGCACTTGTTCTTGACCACCTTGACCCGGGTGCGGTTGCCCACCACCTCGGCGCCGTCCTTGATGGCCTCTATCCGCCGGATGTCCAGCCGGATGGAGGCGTAGAACTTGAGCGCCCGCCCACCGGGGGTCACCTCGGGCGAGCCGTACATCACGCCGATCTTCTCCCGCAGCTGGTTGATGAAGATGGCAATGGTGCTGGACTTCGAGAGCGTCCCGGTCAATTTGCGGAGAGCCTGGGACATCAGGCGTGCCTGCAGGCCGACGTGGGTGTCGCCCATCTCACCTTCGATCTCGGCCCGTGGCGTCAACGCCGCCACCGAGTCGATGACCAGGACGTCGAGTGCTCCGGAGCGGATCAGCATGTCGGCGATCTCGAGCGCCTGCTCCCCGGTGTCCGGCTGCGAGATAAGCAACTCGTCCACATTCACGCCGATCGCCCGCGCGTAAACCGGGTCCATGGCGTGCTCGGCATCGATATAGGCACAGATCCCACCGTTGCGCTGCGCCTCGGCCACCGCATGCATGGCCAGTGTCGACTTACCGGAGGATTCCGGCCCGTAAATCTCCACGATGCGCCCGCGGGGCAGACCGCCGATGCCCAACGCCAGGTCCAAGGAGAGCGCACCGGTGGGTATGGACTCGATGTTCATGCTCATGTTGTCCCCCATCCGCATGACCGAACCCTTGCCGAACTGCTTCTCAATCTGGCCCAGCGCCGCATCCAACGCCTTTTCCCGTTCTTCGGCCATCTGTCTCTCCTCTGTGTGCTCTGTTGCGACCCGTACGGCCCTGGTTCTCATGGGGACGACCCTACGGAGGGGGTGTGACAACGCCGCCTCCGGCTCGGCCTCCCCGGGCAGTATAGCGAACGTGTGTTCGCTCTGTGGGGACCACCACTCCCAAGAAACGGTCCCGGTCCCACCGGCCCTGCGCGCCCCTTTTTCCGCACGGGACCCAATCGAGCACGAGCCATGCGGGCGCCCCCCTCGGGTTCAGGGAGAATAGGGGCCTAGTGCGTATCCGGGAAAAGCTTATTGGCACCTGCACCGTGATGGTGGGAGTCCTCACGGTCGGCCTCTCTGGACCGGCCACGCCCGCGGGGGCGGCCACCGGCGCGGCCACCCTCTACCGGGAGGCGATGGCCACCACCAACGCGTGGTCGGTCCACTATGTGTCGGCCGGGACCGACTCCAAGGTCTCGATCCTGTCGAGTGGCGACGCCGGACCGGCCTCGGGTACCCAGGAGGTGCTCATCGGCTCTGGCACGGTGTCCGACAGAGCCTCCCTTATCGTGATCGGCGGCATTACCTACATGAAGGGCAACGCTCACGCGCTGTCCGACCTGGCCGGCCTTTCGGGCCTCCAAGCTGCCGCCGATGCAGGAAAGTGGGTCCAATTCGCCACCGATAACCAGACCTACTCCCAGATCGTCGTCGGAGTCCGGTCACGCGATGTGGCGCAGGAACTGGCACTCAAGGCCCCGTACACGCTTGGTGTCTCGCGCCTTTTGGACGGGTACCGAGTCGACGCCATTGGCGGGACCCAGCAGTTCAGTGGCCACAAGTCCATCCGCACGATCCTCTACGTGCGCGCCAACGGGCGCCATGTCCCGGTCGAGGAGGATTCAGTGAACGCAAAGGGAAAGCCCAACGGGGTGGAGCACACCGTCTTCTCGAAATGGGGCGAGGCGGTGCGCCCGCAGGCCCCGGCCATCACCGACACCATCGGCCCGGTGAGCGTAACCTGAGCGCAGCCACCCCCACCCGACCCTCGGGGACGCCGGCGGCATGAAAGAATGCCACCTCATCCGGTGCCGGGCTAAGAGTCCGCTGACCAGCAGCCTCAGGGCTTCAGGAGAGAGAACGCCATGCGACCCAGTTCAACGTCTATCGGCGCGGTTGCCATCGCCATCGCCGCCGCCG